>NZ_DBPF01000116.1:0-1951 GCF_002299355.1 Catenibacterium sp. UBA627 | reverse complement strand
CCTGGTACAGACATTGTATTTACAGTTACTATTGATACAAGTATCTGTTCATATACTAAACAGGATATTATAGAATCCATTAACTACTTTGATGACAATTATAATAAGTACTTTGTTGAACCATTCACTGCAGTTGAGTATATAGGTGATGGATCTGTATTTCTAGGTGGAGGAAGTGGATATGCAAGTAAAACAGCTGTTTATCCATTATATGATGGAGAAGACAGTGAACAAACAGTGCGTATAGTCCAGCAGATTATGGTTAACACAACAACATTTGATAAGAAGACAAGACGTAATCTTCATAAACATGAGGATGATTTACGCCTCTATGGTATTTCTCCACATACAATCAAATGTACATATTATCACGATCAGTTACTACAAATGGGGTTATGTCAATTAGACAAAATAGAAGAACTTAACTGATACTTGGGTAACCAAGTATCAGCTTTCTCCTTCTCTTTTAAGGGACAGTACAAGGAGGAAGCGTTATGAGTATATTGTATATTGATAAAAGTGATTGTGTGATAGGTAAGCAGGATAATAGAATAACAGTCAGGTATAAAGACGGAATGGTTCGTACTATTCCAGTAGAAAGTATTGATGGTATAACTCTATTAGGTCATGCACAAGTCACAACGCAATGTATCCAAGAATGTTTAAAGAAAGGTATTTCTTTATCTTATTTTTCAAAGGGTGGTCACTATTTTGGCAGGTTGTCTTCAACAGGTCATATTAAAGCTTCTCTTCAAAGAAAGCAGGCAGGTTTATATGACCAACCATTCGCATTAGAACTTTCTAAGAAGATCATTTATGCTAAGGTACACAATCAGATTGTAGTATTGAGAAGATATTCTAAAAGCACAAATCATAATATAAGTGATATTGAATTACATATGAAGAGTGCTTTAAGAAAAGTGAATTATGTAAAGAGTATAGAAGAACTCATGGGATATGAAGGAAGTGCTGCAAAGTATTATTTTAAAGGCTTATCCATCTGTATTGATGATGCATTTAAGTTTGAAGGAAGAAGTAAAAGACCGCCTCGTGATGCATTTAATTCTATGTTGAGTTTAGGTTATTCTATCTTGATGAATGAACTTTATGGAGAAATAGAGATAAAAGGGTTAAATGCTTATTTTGGATTTCTTCATAGAGATGCTGAAAAACACCCAACACTTGCAAGTGATATGATGGAAGAATGGAGAGCAGTTCTTATAGACTCTACAGTCATGAGTATGATCAATGGACATGAAGTGCATATTGATGAGTTTTATTCAGATGATGGAGAAGGGGTTTATATCTCTAAAAAAGCATTGAATAAATTCATCAAGAAACTAGAAAATAAGTTTCAGGTATGTCAGAAATATTTAGATTATATTGATTATCCAGTAAGCTTCAGAAGTGCAATATCTTTTCAAATGAGTTCATTAGTGGATGCAATAGTACATGAAGATGCATCAATGTATTCTCCTATTATGATTAGGTGATCATTATGGAAAGAGAAGATTATTTCTTTGAGATTGATGAGAATAAATCAATTAGAAAAGTGTTCGTATTGATTATCTATGATATTGTGGATAATAGAAAGAGACAAAGATTTGCGAAATGGTTATCAGGCTATGGAGTAAGAGTACAGAAATCAGCCTTTGAAGCACATTTAAGAAAGAATAAATTTGATAAACTAGTTAAAGGGATACCTAAAAGAATAGGGACTCAAGATAGTGTAAGAATATATAAGATTAGTGGAAAGGGGCAGATAATATCCTGGGGTAAAGATGAAAGTGAAGAGTCTGAGGATATTATTGTGATATAACATGGGTAAAAAGATTTTGTTTTCTCCTGTAGGAGGTACTGATCCAATATCTGAGAATAACTATAGAGATGGTTCTATGTTGCATATATGCAGACATTATAAGCCGGATAAAGTTATTTTATATTTATCTAA
>NZ_DBPF01000100.1:4572-5041 GCF_002299355.1 Catenibacterium sp. UBA627 | reverse complement strand
ACCCTAGTTTCTTTGCAAACTTATAAGCACCATATTCCGGTGTATGGATAGGTGAAATAAGATTATCTATTGTTTCATTCAAAACAGGTAGAATATAGTGAGAAGCATGATCAAATACACCTCCAATATAAGAAATACGAGGTGTTGAATCATGTTCTTTTAAGAGTGTTTGTATGAGTGAACGAATTTCTAATGCTGCCTGTTTATATATTTCTATCGCATAAGGATCTCCCTGATTGGCAGCTAATCCATTGATATAAGCATAGGATGCAGTAGATGTACGATCAAGACTATTCATAAATGTGATAATATCATAATCAATATCTAGATGACATTCTTCCATAACAAGATCATAAAGAACTGTTTTTTCTAGTCTACCATCTATTTCTTTACAGAATATATTAAACATCTTCTTCGCAATCCAATAAGCACTGCCTTCATCTCCTAATTGATAACCCCAGCCTCCACA
>NZ_DBPF01000100.1:3903-4496 GCF_002299355.1 Catenibacterium sp. UBA627 | reverse complement strand
ACAATACCATCATGACCATCTAATGCACCTTCTATCGCAATTCTTACATCACTTTCTACGACAAAAGTTCTATCTTCAAATGCTTCTTTACATATGTATTCTATTTTATCTCTTAATTCTTTCTGTTGGCCATATCCTGCAAGTCCTGCACCAATAATGGCAGTATGATCAGGATCTAGCTGATTGACACCATCTCTTAATATTTCAATAGATTGATCTTGTGGCTGAGTGAGAACATGTACTGTAGGAAGGATTAATTCTTTTAAACGAGATCCGTTCTCATCAAAAAGAACCATCTTTGTTTTTGTACCTCCGCCATCTATACCTATATACAACATTTCTGTTACCTCTTAATTTTCAGATGATTCGTTTGACTTTTCTTCTTCTAATAATTCACAATCATACATCTTAAAGAATGGATAATACATAGTTACCATTATTAACACTATTTATATTGTGTGTTATTCATCCCACACCCAAAGGAGTGGGCTTTCCGCACAGTTTTTTTTAAAGCACTCTTGAAACCAAACATAGGGATATCATAATCCGTCATACCAAAGACATTCTTGTTTTGTTTATTGTTTTGATTCTTT
>NZ_DBPF01000100.1:2610-3837 GCF_002299355.1 Catenibacterium sp. UBA627 | reverse complement strand
ACTGATATTTCCATTGTTTTTAAGAAGAGCTTCTTCACATTCTTTTTCATCTTTACCTGTTAAACCAGATAGAATCGCAATCTTTACATTGTAGTGACATTTAGTTAATAGTGCGATTGATTCTTCTTCAGAACAATCTAAAGATTGTGAGACAATGTTGACAGCTCTGATCTTAAGTTTTTCATTGGTAGGCTGTACATCAACCATAAGGTTTTTATAGACCTTTCCTCTTTTGATCATTACAGATGTAGAAAGCATATTTAAAACAAGTTTTTGTGCGGTACCAGCCTTCATTCTTGTAGAGCCAGTCACGACTTCTGCACCTGTAATTACTTCTATTGGATAGTGAGAGTATTTTGATATTTCCCCATTGTGAACACAACAGATAGAAACTGTCTGGCATCCTAGTGTGCGCGCATATTGAAGTCCGCCAATGACATAAGGTGTTCTGCCTGATGCTGCAATACCACATACAACATCTTTGTCTGTTAAGTGGATATTCTTTAAGTCCTCTACAGCGAGTTCCTGAGAATCTTCTGCACCTTCTATTGCAGTTGTGAGTGCGATGTTCCCACCGGCGATTAATCCTTGTACTAGACGAGGATCAACGCCATAAGTAGGAGGGCACTCTGATGCATCTAGTACACCTAATCTCCCTGATGTACCAGCACCAATATAAATCAGTCTGCCACCTTGACTCATCTGTTGATAGATACAGTCAACAGCATCTGAAATTTGCGGTAAGACGTCTTTTACAGCTAATGCAACCTTCTGATCTTCATTATTAATAGTTGTGAGAATATCTATCGTAGACATTTCATCTATATGTAATGAGTCAGGATTTGACTGTTCTGTATCTAAGTTATTTAAGTTCATTCTAGTTCCTCCCTTCCAATATCATTATAGACTTGTTGAAATATTATTTCCAAAACAAAAGACTCATAGTGAAATATGAGTCTACTTTTTGAGTATAGAGACATTGTCTTTAGAATCTATGAGATTCTTTTTATGTTCTTCAAAGTTCTTCTTAAATACACCATAGTACAATAAGTCAGTTATCACAAATGAAGAGATACGAGAAGAGATAGCACCAATACGTAGGGCTTTTTCTTCACTTGGTACTTTAAGTGAGTAGGTACTTAGTTTAGAGATTGGATTAGAGTTAATTTGTGTAATAGAAATAACTGGTATTTGTTTTTCATGTAACACTCTAGCAACATCTACTAA
>NZ_DBPF01000100.1:2222-2545 GCF_002299355.1 Catenibacterium sp. UBA627 | reverse complement strand
GTGAAGGTCATCTGTACATGAAGATCAGCGTTATAGATCACCTTCTTACCTATACGCATGAGTTTTTGATAGATATCTAAACCAATAACAGATGAACCACCTACACCAAAGAGATAGATAGTAGATGCATTATTAAGTAAGTCTATTGATTGTTCAAGGGTATCAATATTTATTAACTGATATGTTTTTAAGACTGTATTCATGTTTAATCTACAGCCTTTTTCCACTAGTGTGCTGATATTATCTTCTGGTTCAAAGATGAGATCTACTTCTTGTTTTTCTTCTTCTTTAGTTGATTGAGCTAGGTTCATCTTTAAATCACT
>NZ_DBPF01000100.1:1456-2104 GCF_002299355.1 Catenibacterium sp. UBA627 | reverse complement strand
TATATATTCAGCTATGAGCTTTTCTGTTGCAGTATAGCTATCATTGTATTCTTTTATTCTTAAATATGCGTTCATGGGATCACCTCCGATCACCCCTATTATAGCATATAGAAATAGTTGTTTTGTATATGAAAATATTCCCTAGAGAGGGGAGCTATTTTAAATAATCACAAGATAAACCCTTAATTACATTAATCGTCATCTATCAAATTAAAATTATTGTGCATGTATTTTATGTTTTACTTTCTTAACCATATCCAAATCTAACTTATTCAAAAACATTTCAAAATCAATTTGTGATTTTGCTTTAATTTCTTTTAGTTTTTTAGCATCCGCAATCTTTCTTTTTGCTTCACTTTTAGGATATCCACCACCAAATGGTTCTGAAAATAATGCTTTGATTGTTTCCTCTAAATTCTTTTCACCTGTATATGTATACTCTTCCCCAAGAGGTAAAGATACTACATTTCCATTATTAATCTGTGCAAATAAATAGGCATCTTTCGCAGTTGGAACATACCCGCATAAAACACCAGGCATACTATTACAAGCAAGCATCATCCCTTGTCCTGAAGAACATCCAGTTACCACAAAATCAACTATATGACTGTTTATGAGCATCCCAATCAACAACGCAATCTCAACATA
>NZ_DBPF01000100.1:906-1285 GCF_002299355.1 Catenibacterium sp. UBA627 | reverse complement strand
TTTTTAAGACTGTATTCACATTTAATCTACTTCTTGCATCTTTAGATCACTAAACCCTTAAAACCTGTTTTCTTTGAGAAACATATATTAGCTGTTGCAGAATCTTGCAAGATATAGTCAGCCATTAGCTTTTCTGTAAGAGTATAGCTATCATTGTATTCTTCTATTATTAAGTATACATTCATAGGACTACCACCGATTACCCCTATTATAGCATATAGAAATACTTACTTTGTAAAGAAAAGAGCCTTTGTGTTTGAATAGTCAAATACAGAGGCTTTTTCAGGAGGCTATTTTATTTGTATGTAAATTTAATAATAGCACCTAGTCCTGATAATAGGACAATTGACGGCATATATGATACAAATGTAGTAATCAA
>NZ_DBPF01000100.1:575-896 GCF_002299355.1 Catenibacterium sp. UBA627 | reverse complement strand
TTTGAAACCGTACTCGCAATCCAAGGCCCAAACATAGGAATAATTAAATATATTAATAAAAACTGAATAACATGTTCCATAGGCTTATATACTAATCAATCCATTGATTGATTACTTTTCTTAATATTTTCTATTATGAGTTGTTTAATTAGACTGATAGAGATAAATCCTGCCTGAAGTGTTTCTAATAGTTCTGTTACTTAGGTTAGACTTTATGACAAGTCATTATTTGAATGCACAATAGGCAGGTTATTTAAAATTCTATGATTTGTTTTCCTTTTGCATCACCAACCTTCACTTATAATGTATGTCCTTTTATTT
>NZ_DBPF01000100.1:192-561 GCF_002299355.1 Catenibacterium sp. UBA627 | reverse complement strand
TTTTCCCTCTTTTTACACATTCTTTTTCAAATAATTGAATTCTATTAATCAAATATGAAAAAGAGGATAGATGGACTACAAATCATCCATACTATCCTCATATATAATTCCTACCATCCGTGATTTATTCTAATTTAAGTTTTCTTCGTCTACTCCCTCATATACTTTCATTAACTTATTATTGATACTCTCTTCATCTGACATCATTAAATGTTTAAATCTTTCTATAGACTCATCAAACATATTTGGATCATAAGTGATATGTTTACCTAAAAATAAATTACCAGCATTATAATAAGTATCAATCTTTAACAGAAGTGCATGTTTAGTAATCATAATTTCATCCAAACAATGTTGCTGTACAATTTC
>NZ_DBPF01000100.1:0-171 GCF_002299355.1 Catenibacterium sp. UBA627 | reverse complement strand
CTTGAACAAATATTTAGACATTTTGTTTTTTCTAGAATTGTAATCATCACTCTTTCTAACAAACTCACGAGAGAATTTCATTATATATTTACTACGTTTGATATGATATTGATATGTTTTGTCATGATAGAGTTTGATGTTCTGACTAATATACTTATCAAACATACACTT
>NZ_DBPF01000010.1:0-5045 GCF_002299355.1 Catenibacterium sp. UBA627 | reverse complement strand
GTATTAAGTCGAGGTAGTTCACAGATGCCATGATTTGTGGGATGTCTTTCCTGAATATGGCATTAGAGATAGCTGGGCTAACACATTAGATCTGGATTTTGAAGAATCACATGATCATTCTTATTATAGATATACTCATGATATTAATATGACAGTAGAAGAATGTGCACAGCATATTATTAATAAGATTAAACCATATCACCAGCATGGTATAGAAATCATAGGAGATAAGACTCAAATAATACATAGATTAGGCATAGGTACAGGGGCTTGTACAGATGCATTTGAAATGTATGAAGAAGGTGCAGATGCATGTTTAGTCAGTGATGATGGTGTAAGCAACTGGATAGGTGTCCAATGGGCAGTAGATCATAATATTCCACTTATAGTGATTAATCATATGACATGTGAAGCACCAGGTATGGAACATATGGTAGAGTACTTGTCTAAACAGTTTCCAGAAGTGACTTTTACCTTTGTATCCAATGATTATGGTATATACCATATGGATGAATAAGCAATTTTAAGCACGAATTTAAAAAAAATGAAGTATAAAAACAATTCATGATATGATAACTGTAAGGGAGGGATATGATGAATTGTTTTTTTAATGCCTTATTCATGTTTATTAATAATCCAGAAGTACGTGATATCAATTATCAGATTGCCTTAGGACTATTAGAGAATGGACATGAATTAGATTATTTAACTATTAATGAACTTGCAGAAAGATGTTTTGTTTCTACTTCTAGCTTAAATCGATTCTTTCGTATTTATGGCTATAAGAAGTATATGATCTTTAAAGCATTATTCTCTAGTCATATGCGTATTCGTTATGTGCAGATACAAAATAGAATCAATGAAAAAGATTATGGGATGCTTCATAAGGTATTTTCTAGTATTCTTAAATCAGAAGACTATGAAAGACTCATAGATATGTCATGGGTTAAAGAAGTATGTGAGATGATTTATAATAGTAAAAGAATAATACTTATTGGTTCTGATGAGATGGCTAGTTACTTTTCTAGAATGCAGATAGATTTCTATGTAATGGGGAGACTTGTTGTAAAAAATAGTATTTATAAAACAAACTTCTTTACTCCTGAGAAAGATGATTGTGTCATATTACTCAGTATGGAAGGAAGAATTGTAGACTTAAATCCTTGGTTACTTGATAAAATGAAAGAGAATAATCCAAAGATGATTACTATAGGACATTATGATTATTTACAAGATGCTTATGGACTTACTATTCCTCAAGGATTAGATGAAGTATTAGAGAATATGATCCTGGATTATTATATACAAGAAATTACATACTATTATGCGGAGAATTACTTATGATATTAGAACAGTTGAATATGTTAGAAAGTATATCGGATAGAGAAAGCTATACTTATCGTATTACACATTATCTATTAGAGAATCGTCATTCTATCATTGAATATAAAGTAAATGATATCTTAGAAGACTTAGATATTTCTAAATCAACATTGAGACGTTATTCTATTGATTTAGGCTATAAGAATTTTACTGCTGTCCAATATCAGCTGTATTATGAGTTGTCTACGAGACCACTTTATCGTTCATGCCAGTATGATGAGTCACTTTGGGATAAGATTAAAGATAAGAAAAGAATAATTGTTTTGGGAGATGAGAGTTCTCTTGCACCATTACTTGTCTATAAGCAGATTTTCCGAGATACAAAAATACCTATAGATTTTCAGATGTATCAATCTCTTCCTATGAAACAGCTGATACAGCTTAATGTGACAACTGATGATATTGTATTCTTTGTCTCTCTTTTTCATTCTAATCTAGGATTTGAATTAGGATATTTTGATGAATATATTACTTTAATGAAATCATTGGAACAAAGAAATATAGAACATATCTATATAGGGAAAGTCGCAAAGAAGAAAGAACTACATGAGAACTTTATAGAAATAAATGATAAATGTATTGCAGATAGAATACATCATCTCTGCATGATTTTTGAAAATATATATGGAATCTTAGATAATATACAAAAATAGTTCATTTTATGTACTCTTTTTGTTTAGAAAAAATAATGGTTTTAAAATAAAAACTAAAAACGTTTTATGCAATCGCTTTCATATACTCTTTCTGATATATTTATTACAGGAGGAAATGGACATGAAAAAGATGAAACATGTATTTTCAGTTGTTGTAAGTGTTGCAATGATGGTTGCAATGGTGTTTGTAGTTCCTGTTCAGGCAGCAGGTAATTATGTGGCTCAGTTATATGGAAAAATTACAGATGCTGGGCAGGTAGTCAATAAAGTTGTAATTGACTACGGTGATGGTGTAAAAGTATCTGGCGCTGATAAAGATACTTATACAGTTCATGCAACTAACTATGTACAGATTGGTTCAAATAACGGGAAAGTTTATAGCGATGCTGATCGTACTATTGAAAAGGTAGAAGTTGCAGGTGGTAAAGTAACACTTTATATGAATGAATCAGAAGGTGCTACTTTAACTTGGTTATCTGAAAGTAGAAACTATCCAGGTAAGATTAATTATACTATTACTCAGAATGAAGCTTTAAAAGCAACTGCAGTAGATGGTAGAGAGTTAGAAGATATCACTGGTGAAATCACTTGTGATAATACTGTTATTGATGAAGAAACAGCAAAGTTCACTTCAGTTAAAGGCTCTCAGGGAATCAACTATCAGTTCCATGAAGCAAAAGGTGCTGATAAGTTAGTTGTTTGGTTCCATGGTAATGGTGAAGGCGACTTAGAAGGTTATAATACTCAGAATAACGTTGCTCAGATGCTTGCAAATAGAGGTACTGTTGCTTGGGCTACTGATGAAGCTCAGAACATCTTTGGTGGTGCTCATGTAATGAGTTTCCAGGCACCAGCTACTTGGTACTATGCTCAAAGAGATAATTTATTAGAAAAAGCTAAAACAGAAATCGAAGAAGTTATCAAGAAATACAATATTAACCCTAATAAGGTTGTAGTAAGTGGATGTTCAGCTGGTGGTTATATGACTACTAGAATGTTGATTGCATATCCTGATTTATTCTCTGCAGCTATGATCAACTGTCCAGCATTAGATACAGCTGCAATTAGAGGTGGAGAAACTCCTACTGATGAAGAATTAGCTAGCCTTAAGAATTCTAAGACAGCTATCTGGTTAGTACAGGGTAAGACAGACTCTAGCGTTAAGTCAGAAGTATGTTCACAGAGAATCTTTAAGATCTTAACTGATGGTGCTGAATTAACTACTACTCGAGTAGAACAGGAATTCAATTCAAGCTTCACTACTAGTGAAACTAAAGATGGTAAATATAAATTATCATTATATGATACAGTAGATTTAGAAGATAAAGTTGACTCATTAGGTGAAACTAGACCTTGTGGTAAACTTAAATTTGAAGAAGATTATAATTTAGATGGTGTTAAAGAAACAGTTAAATACAGTGACCATTGGTCTTGGATTTATACTTTAAGAAATAACCCATCTGATGCATCAGGTACTCATATCTGGAATTGGGCAGCTACATATATGAAAGATGCTACTCCAGTAGAACCTGAAAAGCCTACTACTCCAGAAAACAAACCATCAACAGATACAACAGATAAGACAGACAAAACAGATACAACAAACAAAACTGAAACTACTACTAAGAAGGATCCAGTAAAGACTGGTGATACAACTACATTTGCAGCATATATCGCAATGTTTGTAGCAGCCGCTTTTGGAATCATTCTTATTAGAAGAAAAAGAGCTTAATACGCACTAAAGCAGGTCCGAGGGGACCTGCTTTTTTAACATTCTTTACTGCATGCAATAAGATAATGTCTCGCATTCGCACTTTTTACTTGTTTTGCACGTTGTAGTAGACATTCTTTTTTTAGTTCTTTATTGTCTATGAGTTCTAATAATTGTAAAGCTATTTGATATTGTGAATGAGACATACAGTCTTTGATCTTTTCTAATAGTTTTTCTTCACCTATGAGTTCTAATAAGACACTATTATATTCTTGGTCACTAACAGGCAATAAATGGACAGGATCACCATCAAACCATCCTACATAACCTGTATAAACACTTTTAACAGCCCATTCTACAGTTCCATAATATTCCTGTAGGTAAGGTGAGTTCTTAAGTTCTTCTGGTAATGAAACAGTTTGTACTGTTTCATCTAGAGTAAGACCTTTATTAATACAGTCTAGGGTATTAAAGAGAATATATTCGATAGCTTCTTTAAACTGACCTACTTGGTCTTGGATTGATTCTTTGTTTAATAAAGGATGTGTATGTCCTGGTAATAGAATATTCGCATTAAAAGAAAGAATAAGGTTTAAAGAATCAATCCATGTAGCAAGGTCTCTGTATTGTGTACCTCTAATAGCATATAATGCTGGAAAAACAGCATAATAATTATCACCTGTACAGAGAACCTGATCATCATTGATCCAGATACAGATCTGATCATCAGTTTCTCCTGGTGCTCTATATAACTCTAGATGTATACCATCGATATCTCTTATGACTTTATCTTCAGTATATAAAGTAGTAGGGGAGATAAAATCATAGCATCCATGACCAGTAACCTTACCTTCTCTTATACCAATACCTTGGCATATTGCTTCTTCATTTGTAAGAGTATATCCATGTTGATATGTTCCTCTTTTTCTTAATCCTTCATCAATCTTTTCATAATACTTTAAAGGTGTCTTAGAAGGTGTAAAAGCTATGACTTCTTCTACAGTATCTCTAAAAGTACCTGCACCACCTCTATGATCTGGATGACCATGAGTATAGATTAATGTTTTAACAGGTTTATCTGTATACTTTCTTAAGTCATTCAATAGGTCTTGTGAATATTCATTAGAATCTAGAGTATCTATTAAGATAACAGAACTGTTACCTATAATAGCAGTAGCATTACTATGACCATAGGAATAGAAGAATAGAATGTGATCATTGATTTCATAGAGATGTTTTTTAAATGTTTCTTTTGTATGTTTGATTAATAGTTGTTCACTCATGTTAAATACCCTCCT
>NZ_DBPF01000015.1:0-4010 GCF_002299355.1 Catenibacterium sp. UBA627 | reverse complement strand
AAATAATAAGTAGAAAAGTACAATGCCAGTTTTGTATTATGCTATAATGTGAGTGCATAGTGAGGAGGAATATTAAATGATTGAAATTGGACAAGTTGAACAATTATTAGCTGTTTCTAAATATGGAACATTATCTAAAGCGGCTGAAGCATTACATATCTCTCAGCCAGCTCTTTCTCGTGCCATGCAGAAGCTTGAAGAAGAACTGCAGGTTCCTATTTTTGACCGTGAAAAGAATCGTATTACTTTAAATGCGACTGGTAAAGTAGCTGTTGATTATGCACAGAAGGTATTATTTTCTGCCAATGATATGATTGCTCGTGTACGTGAATATGATCGTATGACTCATACAATTAGTATTGGATCATGCGCACCTGCGCCTTTATGGGATTTAGTACCTTATGCTGGTAAGATATATGAAGATATGGCTATTTCTTCAGAAATAAAAATGCCAGATATCTTATTATCTGGTTTAGAGAATGATTTATATACAGCTGTTGTATTAAATAAGATTCCTGATAGTAAAGAATTATATTATGCGTTATATGATACAGAAACATTGTATTTCTCATTAGCACCTGATCATCCTCTTGCAGATAGTAAAGCATTATTCTTTAAGAATCTAGATGGTCAGACAATGCTGTTGTATTCTAGAATTGGTGTATGGTATCCAATGCATTTAGAAACACAGCCTCATACTCATTTTATTCTTCAGGATAATAGAGAAGTATTTATGGATCTGACTCAGAATTCTACTCTTCCTACATTTATTTCTGATTTATCTATAGAAAGAGATGGCAAGCCAGATAATAGAAAGATTATTCCAATCATAGATAAAGAAGCGACTAATAGTTTCTATCTTGTATGTAAGAAAAAGAATAAGAAACTATTAGAACCACTTTATCGTGCTGTAGAAAAAAGATTAGAAAAGAAAAAGAAGTAGTTATTAAAAACTACTTCTTTTTAGAATCCTAGATAACCTAGAATAGCACTGACATAGAATAAGATACCTGCAACGATTAATAAATAGTTAGACCAAGTGCTTTTCTTCTTTAAATAGAATGTATTCGCCTGTTCCCCTAAATAAATAGGATATTCCTGTCCTTTTACATAATCTTTTTCAATCTTTTCTACTTTAAATTCCTGGATAGATGCCTGGTTATACTTCTTTGTACCATAAGAATACTGGAAGATAGGACGACAATATAAGTTATTGACTTTCTTATAACCATGGTAAATTCCTTTAATTTCTCTTTTATCTTTCTTAAAGAAGATTTCATAGATTCCATAAGCCATGAGTAGTGTTCCTAAAATAATAGATAGGATAATCATGAATGGAGATCCTGATTTAAAAGAGAAGAATGAAGTGTTCATATTCATATATTCTACCTCCATAGAGTATTCTACCAATATTTCGTGAGTAAACAATATTTTTTTTGATTTTTCGTGTATAATATAGAATGTAATAAAGGGGGTTCTCATGGATATTATTAAAAACTTAAAGTCACGTTTTGATTCTGTGCAATGTGATTTTCTTATTGCGGTTGCCGCAATATTCCTTCCTTTCTATATTACTGTAGTGATTCATGCAATTATATTCTTTAAATGGATTAAACAGGGTGAAGTAAAGAAAGGTTATGAAGAAGCAAAACGCAGTAAATATATTATTTTCTTTTCAGCACTTATTTTCTTAACAAGTGTCTTTTATCAGAACTGGCCAGGAGCTGGTGTATCATTAGGTTATTTGATGTTATATAGTATGACACTTGTATATAGACGTCATGCAAGTGAAGAACTATTTGATACAATGTTGAATATAGTGATTGGTTTAAGTGTATTTGCAAGTGTATGGGCTATTATTGAATATATCTTCATCTTAAGACAGTTTGATCTTGAAGGATGGTATTTGGTTGTATTTAATGCACCACAGTATCGTACGAATGCGATGTTCTTTAATGCGAACTACTATGCAATGATGATTGAGTTCTTTGTGGCTATTTGCTTCTATAAGTTCTTGAAGTATACTCATAATCATGGATTCATGAATCATATTAAAGAAATAGTGATTATTGGTTTAATTACATTACTTAACTTATTCTGTCTATATTTAACAGGATGTCGTACTGCTTGGCCTGCACTTGCTGGTGGTCTTGCGATTATGTTGTTGTTTAATCGTAATTATAAGAGTTTTGGTGGTATTTGTGCTGTAGGTGCAGCCGGTGTTGGTTTCTTTATCGCAAAACCTCAATATATTCCACGTATGAGCAATATTGTGAAATACTTAGGGGTAAGAAGACATATCTGGGAAGTTGCTATTCAGAACATTAAGACACATTTCTTATTTGGTGAAGGACCTATGACATACTGGCACATTTATGCACAATATAATGGGCATCCTACACAGCATTCACATAATATCTTTATTGATCCTGTTTTATGTTTTGGGATTATAGGATTATTGGTGATTGCACCGTTCTTCATTGAAAATATTAAACGTTTATATCGCTTATTAAGATCAAAGTGTAACCCTACTCTTGTTGCTTTAATTGTAGGCTATATTGTTATGATCTATATTCATGGATTACTCGATTATACAATCTTCTTTGTATCAACTGGATTCTTATTTGCGATGATAGTAAGCAGCTTTGACATTTATAGAAAAGATATTGATCAATAAGGCAATGATTCATTGCCTTTTTAATAAGGAGAAAAAGAATGGATAAAGAACTTTATGAGACTTATGTAAGAATCTTAAATAAGGAACTCGTAACTGCCATGGGATGTACAGAACCTATCGCAATTGCGTATGCAGGAAGTCTCGCAAGAAAGGCATTAGGTGGTATGCCAAATAAGATCATGATTGAAGTCAGTGGTAATATTATCAAGAATGTCAAGAGTGTTATTGTGCCTCATACTCATGGAAACAAAGGTATTGAAACAGCTGCCTGTATTGGGATTACAGGTGGAGATGCAGAAGCAGAATTAGAGGTTATTAGTCATGTGAAGGAAGAAGATATTATTGCGATGACTGAACTTATGAAGAGTGCCTCTATTAAGGTACAGCCTTTAGAATCCCCTTATTCTTTAGATATTCGTTTAACTGTATCTAATGATGAACATGAAGCAATGGTACATATTGCGGGAACACATACACATATTGTAGAAATGACAAAAGATAATGAAACTATTGTATGTGGAGAAGCATTGAAACAGACTATTGATGAAGATTATCTCACTCTTACTATGCATGATATTTATACTTTTGCGAAAGAAGTCCAAATTGATGATGTAAAAGAGTTATTAGATCAGATGATTGCATGTAATACTGCCATTGCACAAGAAGGAATGCATGGTGATTATGGGGCTAATATTGGTAAGGTGATAGCGATTAGAAAAGATTTACCAAGTCTATTAAAGGCCTATGCAGCAGCTGGTAGTGATGCAAGAATGAATGGTTGTGAACTACCTGTAGTGATTAATTCTGGTAGTGGTAACCAGGGATTAACTGTATCTGTACCTCTTATTATTTATGCAGAAAGAGAACATTTAGATAAAGAGAAGTTATATCGTGCTCTTGTGATTTCTAACTTAACAGCCATTCATTTAAAGACTGAGATTGGTCGTTTATCTGCTTTCTGTGGTGCAGTAAGTGCGGGTGCTGCATGTGGTGCAGGACTTGCTTATTTAAAGGATGCAAGTGAAGAAGTGATGAATCATACAATCGTGAATGCCTTAGCTATTACTTCTGGTATTATCTGTGATGGTGCTAAAGCAAGCTGTGCTGCAAAGATTGCGGTAAGTGTAGAAGCTGGTATTCTAGGTTATGATATGTATATGAATGGTCAGCAGTTCTATGGTGGAGATGGTATTATTTCTAAGGGTATAGAAAATACAATCCACAATATCGGTGTATTAGGAAGTCAAGGTATGGCTTCTACTGACCAGGAAATCATTAAAATTATGTGTGAATAGTAAAAGCTGCCAATTGGCAGCTTTTAGTGTCCTATTTC
>NZ_DBPF01000103.1:1859-3289 GCF_002299355.1 Catenibacterium sp. UBA627 | reverse complement strand
GTAATGTTAGAAGCTCAAGCATGTGGTTTACCTTCTGTTACTTTCGACTTTAAATATGGAGCTAACGAAATTATTAGAGATGAAATAAATGGTATTATCGTAAGACAAAATGATAATGAAGCTTTTATCACAGCCATTTGCAAGATGATAAATTCAGAATCACTACGCCATAATCTGGGTATGAAAGCTCAAACCATGGCTATTCAATATTCTAAATTTAACATCTTTCAAAAATGGCTAGAACTATTGAGATGTTATACTTAATTGTACATCGATTGTGAAACAGAATCTAATGGTACGAAAGAAGGACTCAATAGATCATATTTGTCCCGATAATAAGGTGTATTAAGTTGGGATATGTGAAATACTACATTACAGATTTCATCAGTACGGAAAGAACGATGAAGTGCTTTTTTGATATTATTTATAATCGCTGGATATTTCTTTTTATACTTATCAGAACACCATATCATAAAAGGCACTTCATACTGATACTTATATCCTAAATTCTTCATATTATCATCAAAAACAACTCGTCCATACGAATCTCTATAATCATATATTTCTTCACCATGATCAGAAAAATAGAGGACTACCGTATTTTTATCTCTAAATAAATCAATAATATTTTTCAATACATAGTCATTATATAGAGTAGCATTATCATATTCAGCTATCATCTGTTTCTTTTCATCATTCAAATAAGGCTGTTTGCTACGAATATCTCTATAAGAAAATACATTAAACTGTGATATATGAGGATAGCGTTTTGTTGCCATAACATGCTGTCCCATCAGATGAAAGATAACAAGATTATGCTTACCAATACCCTTAGCTTCCTTGGAAAAATCTACTACTGCCTGATTATCATATTCGAAAACATTCTTACTTATTTGCGTATAGGATTCCTTCATTAGTAATCGATTATAAACAAAAGTATTCATAGAGAACACAAACGGAGCCTGTAATTCATCATCCTTCTGAACATCCCAGAAATAAACCTGATAACCAGCTTTTTTAAATAGAGCTGGAAAATAAGGACTATCAGACCATTTTTCATGGTTACGCAGACTGTTACAACACAACGTGTTTTTCATCGTTAAAGTAGTACTATTAAAAGGACTAACTACATTGTCAAATACAAATAAGTTACCTTTTTTCTTTTCTTGATACAGATTCGGAGTTGTTGGTAAATAATATCCATACAACTGAGAATGGCACTTTATATAAGATTCTCCGATTACATATACTACATTCAGAGAATCATCAACTGAAACATGAGACTGTTTAGCACAGCATGTTACATCTACAGCATGTTTCATCTCTAAATTAACTAAATAAATATTATATAAAGAATAAAATAAGGTTGTTATCGAATCACGACAACCATATTCTTCAGGCATATCATCTATTGTACTCACAGAAACAAT
>NZ_DBPF01000103.1:0-1780 GCF_002299355.1 Catenibacterium sp. UBA627 | reverse complement strand
TTTCAAGAAAAGAGTGATTTTATCTTTTTTTCTCTCACATAAAACAACTAATACAACATAAAATATCAAGAAAATCAAAGTAAGTATTCCTCCCTTAGATAAAAGAAAAGAATACAAAAACTCTGATGCTTCTCTTTTATTTGTTTCAACTATCAGAGTAATAATATCTGGCTGTAAAGTTTTATTAAACACCAAATGCAAAAACAAGCATACAGCAAATAATAATAACGCAAAAGTGTAAAGACTTATCTTAATAAATCTGTTTCGGATATAAAAAACAAATAAGGTAAAAAGATAAGAGATCGCTCCAGCTCTAGGAAAATCAATAAAAAAGAAATCGAACACACGATTCATAAAAAAATAATGAACGTGCGAAGGAATAAATCTTATCGGCATAATCGTAATTGCCAATAAGAATAAAAGAAAGAAAGGAAACTCCTTAACAATAGGAGTTTGCAATATCTTTAACCATTTTATAATATATTTTTTCAGACTTACCATAATTTTATTTTTTATGAACATATCACTATAGAAAACTTATTACCTTTAATGAAACTTTATATATAACCAACAAAGCATTTCCTATCTCAGAGTTTCTTAACAGACCAAATGTACCCTGACCTGTCCATTCTACAGTACCCACACATAGTAACAGTAACCATATCTTAGTATAAGATGGCGGTAAAATTCGATTGATCCATTTCAAAAAGTGAGCTACGTATCCCGTCAAAAGACTTGGTAACAATTCATTAAAATCTTCCTCCTTTAGAGTAAATAACACGATGTAAGAAGATAAAGAAGCATACATGATGATACGAGTATAGTCTGTTGACAATATAGTAAACATAGGAATTAAACATACCATAATCCCTAAAAATAAAGTACTATAACACAGGTTTTCTTGCCGATTCTTATCACTAGAAGAACAATACACAGTATTTATCATCGTATTCATATAGATAGCCAAAACTATACTAACCACACTACCTATTATATTAGGAATATGGAATACCTTATCCAAGAAATTATAATGAAGATGAAATAACATAACATATCCTTTATCATATGAAAGAAAATCCATCACATTTGGAAATTCCAAGAAAGGTTCAGTACTTTTACGTATCAAAAGATATTGTTCCATACTTCCTGAAAAATGAAGACAGAGTAAAAATACTAGCATAGATGGTATCCAACAACAGATAGTTTTCCACAAATAACGAACTTTTAAACGAGTTATCAACAACAGGAGTGGAAAAGCCCAAAAAGCAAAGGGTTCGTGGCATAACACAGCTAAGATTGCCAATATATTACCACACAACACCCACCAACGAAAAGGTAAAGACTTCCAAAGTTTTACGATCAGAAGAAATATACACATTATGATAAAATCTCTTCTAAAGAAAGCCAAACCAAAAATACCTATTCCACCCAATAAGAAAGAAATTGGTAAAAATTCTAAAGCATAACCATGCTTACGAAAGTTGCGTATCATATACACAACTATAACAATATATGATAGTAAACTGATTATATAAGCTAAATAGACAGGATTGATTCCCTTGAGATAAAACTGATAGAATATTTCTCCGAGCAACCCTCTACGGATAAATCCACCCTGATAATTGATAAATAAATCGGAAAAATCAAAAAACTGGAAAGTATAGATACTATTATAGATTACCGAAACTATCAGTAATCCCACATAAAAGACTGTCCAACGAGACAAAGCCTTCTTCGTATTCATATATCTCAGAAAGTATTTAAAAATCTGCATTTCAAT
>NZ_DBPF01000152.1:0-42242 GCF_002299355.1 Catenibacterium sp. UBA627 | reverse complement strand
TCTCTAATTTCTTCTAAATCTACAGTATCAATAATAAATTCCATTTTTTAATCTCCCTTGATTATATTTTTTATTCCACTATCAGATACAATCTGATAGTAATGGCTTAATTCTTCCTGGCTATAGGCCACTGCATCCTCTTTGACACCATATTCAAATTCAGTCAAATCATATTTTGCGGATGCAAGAGGATTATAATTTAATAATTCATAACGTACTTCTGGATATAAACTATAAAGATAAGAGGCAATACTCTTAATATTGTCATCATCACCTGTATATCCAGGAATAAGTGGTGTTCTTACAATCACTTTATCTTTATGTTCACTTGTGAGTAAATAAGATAGATTTTCTTTAATAATTGTATTTGATACACCAGTCGCTTCTAGATGAGCTTTGTCATCTTCTATCTTTAAATCACAATAGATCTGGTCAAGATAAGGTGCTGCCTGCTTAACTAAATCTAAAGATGTATAAAGTGATGTTTCAATGGCTGTGTGTACTTTTGTATGAAGTTCCTCTAATAATTGTATCAGTTTTTTCTGCTGCATAAAAGGTTCTCCACCAGAAACTGTCACACCTCCACCATATTTAAAGAAAACTTCATCTTCCATCACCTTATCAACAAGTTCTTCTAAGCTATAATAAGAGCTATCATACTGAATCGCATCAGTAGGACAATACTTAAAGACTTCATCCAAATCATCTTCTATAAATACAGGTCTATCTTGATAGACTATTTTACCTGCTCCCTGCTTCTCACAGTTTCGACAATGCATGCACTTGTTTTCTAAGTAAATAGGTTTTCTTTGTGGTAAAAGTCCTTCAGGATTCTGACACCATCTGCATCTTAAAGGACATCCTTTAAAGAATATCGTAGTACGCAATCCTTCCCCATCATGTACCGCAAATCTTTTGATATCAAATACAAGATATTTAGATGTTATCATAGGTTGTTCTCGCAATAATTTCATCCTGTAATTTACCTGCCAGTTCTACAAAGTAGGCTGTATATCCAGCAACACGGATTGTGAGTGAACGATGTCTTTCAGGATGAGCTTTCGCGTCTAATAAATCTTTTTTATTCACGACATTGAACTGAATATGAGGTACATGCAAGTCTACAAAAGCACGAAGGAAATTTTCAAACTTCATACGTCCTGTTTCTGTTTTAAAGAAGTCTGGTAAGAACTTCATATTGAGTAATCCCCCATTGGTTGTGAGATCATCGTCGAGCTTAGAAACAGATTTCAAGACAGCTGTTGGTCCTGCTAAGTCTCTACCATAGACAGGTGACATACCACCATCCGCAAGAGGTGTATAAGCGTTTCTACCATCTGGAGATGCTCCTACATTTTCACCCATTGGAACATGCGCTGAAACAGTATACATACCTGTATGAATAGGACCACCACGATAATTCTTATACTCTTTCATCTTATTTCTAAAGTAACGTGCCCATTTAGCGCCGCATTCATCTACCCAGGCAATATCATTACCATATTTAGGTACTTTATTTAAAAGCATGGCTTGTGTAATTTCATGTCCTTTAAAGTCGTCCTGTAAAGCTGTAAGTAGTTCTTTTGAATCTAAGAGATGGTCTTCATAGACTAGCTTTTTAATAGCGGCAAGAGAATCCGCTAAGTTCGCAATCTGAATCATCTGGATACCAGATAAATTATACTTAGCGCCACCTCTTGTAACATCCATACCTTTTTCTAAACAATCATCAATGACACATGATAAGAAAGCTGTAGGTAAACATTCCTGGTGAACTCTTTCTACAACTTCTTCCGCTTTCATCATCATTTCAATAAAGTAATCAATCTGAATCTTGAAGGCTTTTTCTAATTGTTCATATGTCTTATATGTTTCAAGTGATCCCATATCCAGGCCAAGTTTCTGCCCCGTCAATAAACATTTACCATTATTTAAAGTAAGTTCTAATGCCTTATTGAGATTGAACATAGCCGCATCACTCCAGCCTAGATTATTGCCATGGGTTGTAAGTTCTACGCATCCTACAATCGCATAATTTAAAGCATCCTCGTGACGGATACCAAGTCTTTCCATTGCAGGAATAATGGCTTCATCATTAAAGAACTGAGGCATACCACTACCTAATGCAACAACTTCAATCGCCTTCTGCATGAGTTCATGAGATGTATTCTTATTAAGTCTCACTGATAGGTTAGGCTGAGGAAGACATAATTCCTTCTGTGCTTCTAGACAAAGCATGGATAAATCATTATATGTATCATGTCCTTTTTCATCCAAACCACCTACCGCAATATTAAACCCAATCGGAAATCCCGCAAAGTATTTAGCTGAATTACTGTTACGAAGATAAACAATCTGATTAAACTTCAACCAGAGACATTCTAATATTTCTAATGCATCAGTTTTCGTAATAAGTCCTTCTTTTAAATCATGTTCATAATATGGGTAAAGATACTGATCCATACGTCCTGGTGAGAACGAAGACGCATTGGATTCCATATGTAAAATCACAAATAAGAACCATAGAGACTGTACAGCTTCATGGAATGTTTTTGGCGGTCTTTGAGATAAAGAGAGGCAGTTATCTGCAACACGCCTTAAATCAACACTGTCATGATATTCAGGCATAGAGATAATATAGTCATGATATCTTTTCATGAAAATAATTGCCCCTTCTAATACAAGTTTCGTACATGTATAGAATTCTGTTTCTTGTTTTTCATTAATCTTATCTAATAATCCCTGAGGTCCATACTTTAACCATAAAGCAGAATCAGGACAGATATGACCCTGTGCATGGTCTTTCTGATTGATCTTGACTACTTTACTGATATGATCAATTTCTTTGCCATAGCGTATTCTAATGACATCCTCCATAGAATGTCCTTTCCAGTATGGGTAAATCGTTTCTCTAAATTCTTTGATATCCTCACTTCTCACTTCAAAGCGGTCCTGAGGACGGGTAGGAAGTGTTTCAAATTCTTTATCAATCCAAGAACAGCCGCTTTCAGGGAATACAACACCTGCACGTACACCTTTTGTACGATTTCCAACAATCAATTCTTCTTTTTCAACACCAATTTCTATTTCTTCTAACGCTGCTTTTAAAGAGAGGGCACGTTTCATAGGAACAGAAAGAGTTTCATTCTCTTTATAAATACGTGTTATGATACGCGCTTGCTCAATAGATGCATAACGTTTTTCATCAAGCATCTTCTCTTTTAATATTGTGATTCTGTTTCTCATACTCTTCTCTCCTTTTCAACTTAATTATACTTATAGAATTATTGTTTTCAATACTTTCATTATTGTTTTTGATAATTAAAAAGGCATGCATCACCTGCATACCTTATATCTTATCTCCTGCAATCAAATCTTCATGCTTAACGCTCTTTTCATGTGCATCTTCTTTCATTGTAGCAAGGAAAAGATAAAGTATTTCTATTACTGCAATGGCAATCACATGAGAACAATGGCCTTATAAAAACAAAATACAGAAGCTTGCACCACTAGCCTGTGACAAGTCTTCTATTATCATATTGACCACTTCACTTGTATGATGCATGATATATTTCGTATTTTTTCTGAATCAAAGAAATGATCATAGAATGAACAAATCTCTTCAATAACGTTCTTTGGCTCATTTACTCCTTTAATCTGTACGTAATGCTTTGACAGGATCCTCTTTAGCTGCTTTACGAGATGGAATTAATCCACCTAGTAATGTCAGCCCGATACTTAATAGTATAAGAATAATTGCACCACTTACTGGCAGCATCGCATTGATAGAGGCCTGGTTGGATACATTATGAATAATTATATTTGTAGGAATTAATAGAATCAAGGTAATACCAATACCCATGAGTCCTGATAATAAACCAACAATGAATGTCTCCGCATTAAATACCTGTGAAATATTATGTTTAGATGCTCCAATGGCACGCAGTATTCCAATTTCCTTCTTTCTCTCTAATACACTGATATAGGTGATAACACCAATCATAATTGAAGAAACCACAAGTGAAATACCCACAAAGGCAATAAGCACATAACTAATAACATCCACAATATCAGTGACTGAAGACATAAGTGTTCCAACAACATCTGTATAAGTAATCACTTTTTCTTCATCTATCTTTTTCATCTTCTCATTATAATGGTCTAAATAATCAAGGACTGACTGCTTCTTTTCAAAGTCCTGAGGATAAATACTAATACTACTTGGATCATCAAAGCTGCAATAACCGAATTTTTTCATATTATTATCATAGCTTGACTGCTCTGTATTCATCATTGATTTTAAAAGTTCAGTCATATCCGCACCATCTCTATTCATTTTAATGGCCTGTTTAAAGACATCTGGATTAAAAGTAAATGCCTGAGAAAGAGATGTGGACATCTGTTTTGTGACAGTCTGCATGTAACCTGACATAATTGTATTTAATTGTGCATCAAGATGATTATCCTTGATCACTTTATCAATAAACTGATTGATGACCTGCTTAGAATCCTGTGAATTGAGATAGTTCATCATACTATTCTGTAACCCTTGCGTAAATGAATTGATATCTTCTTTTGCATAATCACTAAAGTCATCCGCTACATTCTTCATAATCTTCTGCATCTGTTCTTCAGTGATCTTTATTTCACCATTTTCTCTAATTGCATCATCAATGCCTTTCTTGATTATATCAGATGCTCTTTTTGATTGAAGATATTTTTGAACCAGCGCATTTAAATTTTCTGCTTCTTTTAAAGGATGCTCCTTTAAATAATCGCTATAACCTGAAGTAAGAGTGGACATAAAAGCACTTGCATCTGTAGCAGAAATATCAATCTTAATCTGGCTTAATACCTGTGACAAGTCCATTAGTGGCATGGACATATTCACCTTGCTTGTATCAAACTGAAATGCATTCTTTAGTGCATTATTGTCTACTTGAAACATAGAAGATAAATCAAATGACTTTTGAGACTGATCATTAAAAGATTGTCCAGTAATCACATTTATATTTTTGTTTTCTAGCTGTTCTTTAACTATCTGGCTATTACTCGCATCTTTAATAGTAGAAGTGGCAAGTGAGTAAGGATAATAAATACCCATAGCAAGCATAGAAGCATTCATCGATTCTTTAGGTTGTACAACACCAACAATCTTTAAATCACTGCCATTTTGTACAAGTGAATCGATATAGTTTGTATCATTACTTTTATCTTTATATACCTTATATGTATCATCATATTGATAATAAGAAGAGGCATTCACTACTTTAAAAGTAATACCTAATAGATCTTTATAACGATAACCTTGTTTACCTGTTGTGACTTTAACACTTTTCTCTTCACTAAAAGCTTCTAACATCTGATCTAATTGTGCTGGGTCTCTTAAGCCTAATGTATAAAGCATAAAATCACTGATTCCACCTTTTTTAGAAAGAACCAAAACACACTCATTTTTATTTTTAGGCCAGTGCCCCGCTTTTACATCATATTGATCATCATATAAAGATGCATGAGATGGAAGAGAATAAAAAACATTCGTATTCATCATACTACTCATCATAGAATTACTACCTGTTCCCATTCCAAGCTTCTTCATAGTCGTATCAGGGTTCACCTGTCTTATACCATATTGGTCATTTGTATAGATCTGTGGTGAGATACCATAATCATATTCTACAGCACGGGCATATTGATTGATTTCTTTATGTTCTTCAATATAAGATTTTAAGTTCTTTAAATCATTAGAACCGATCTTAGAGAACATATTCTCCATCATATCCACAACCTTAACTTCACTGTTGTTTCTCTTCACAGGTTCACCCATCATCGCGCTCATATCAATTCCTGTAGATTGAATAGAGAGTGGATATTCTGATAACGTCTCTTTTTCAATGGATGAGATATAGGCATTCACACCAGTAGAAATAGAAAGAATAAGCGCAATTCCAATAATACCAATAGAGCCAGCAAATGACGTGAGTATTGTACGGGCTTTTTTTGTCTTAAGGTTATTAAAGCTAAGCATTAATGCGGTTAGGAAGTTCATAGATGTCTTTCCTAGATTTTTATGAACAGGCTTTTCTTCGTTAAAAGATACTGGATGAGAATCAGAGACTATCACACCATCTTTAAGAGTTACAATACGATTGGCATACATATGCGCAAGTTCTGGATTATGAGTGACCATGACTACAAGTTTTTCTTTCGCCACCTGTTTAAGAAGATCCATAACCTGTATACTTGTTTCACTATCGAGTGCACCTGTTGGTTCATCCGCAAGTAAAATATCAGGATCATTCACTAAAGCACGGGCAATAGCCACTCTTTGCATCTGTCCACCGGATAACTGATGAGGAAGCTTATGAAACTGTTCTCCAAGTCCTACCTGAGTCAGTGCACGTTTTGCACGACATGTTCTTTCTTCTCTAGAAACACCTGAAATTGTGAGAGCGAGTTCTACATTTGCAAGAATTGTCTGATGCGGTATCAAATTATAGCTTTGGAAAATAAAACCTATTGTATGATTTCGATAAGAATCCCAGTCCTTATCCTTATATTGTTTTGTGGAAATACCATTGATGATAAGATCTCCTGAATCATATTGATCTAAGCCGCCAATCACATTTAATAAAGTTGTTTTTCCTGAACCAGATGGTCCTAATATTGCGACAAATTCATTTTCTCTTAAACATAGAGATACATGATCAAGAGCTGTCTGAGTGAGTTCACCTGTATGATATTGTTTGCATACATCCTTAATTGTAAGCATTCTTCTCAACTCCTTTTTTCTATCATAACATAATATATTATGTGTAAAAACAAAGATGTTTCACTTAATTTTCACATATTTTAAATAGACACCTTATTAAAGGAGTTGTCAAAAGCATACATAACGCATTCTATTTTATAAATATATATAATAGTTATAGAGGTGAGAATTATGAAATCTTATTTATATGTTTATAAAATAAAAAAAGAAGAATCAAGTGATATCTTCCTAAGAATATGTCATTCTATAGAAAATAAACTTCATCCTTCTTTTATTGATCAACTGATTGTAGATTTTGATAAGTCACGTGTTCAACGTTATATATTTCCTAATAATCGTATATTACTTTATGATGATATACAATCAGATTGCGTTATCATGCAGACTGATCAGCCCTGCACGCTTTCTAATTTAAAGGAATAAATAATACATCATTGCGACCACCACAGATCATACCTAGCTTGGCACCTTCTTTATTGCTTAATTCATAGTGATGAGAACGAATACCTTCCTCATTTCTTGCATCGCGTATTGCCTGGTATTCTACACGTCCACCACCAATTGTTTCAATGATTTTTTCATCTGTAACAAGCATCATACTACCTACTCCTCGAGGTGCAGATCCTTCTTTAGATGTAATGATACAGAGAGTTCCTTTCTCTTCTGTATAATAGAGATCACTTGTCATTGTAGAGTATTGATGCGTATTTTTAATCTGTATAATTTCAGCCATAATACTTATCGCAATTTCTGCAGGTGTTTGTGAATGGATAGGAAGACCAATAGGTGCATGAACCTGTTTTAATAAAGATTCGTCATAACCTTCTTCTATTAAAGCATCCATTGTCTTTTTCACTTTGCCTTTGCTTCCAATCATACCTATATAAAGTGCTTTTTGATTAAGAACTTTTTTCAGACAGACCTTATCATCCTTATGCCCTCTTGTCACAATAACATAACATGCATTGTCTTCTTCAGGGAAATAGTGATCTGCTTCTTCATAGTTGACACAATGCACTTCCTGGGCCTTTGTAAAGATAGCTGAATTCGCAAATTCTTCACGATTATCAATGACTATTGTATAGAAATCTAATAGATGTGCTGTTTTTTCAACATACTGTGAGACATGTCCTGCACCTAGTAATACTAATTTTGGCTGAGGCATGAACCACTCTTTTTGTATACATGTCACATCTACGTTATGTTCTATTAAGGAAGCCAAAGCTCTTTGATAAAGCCCTTGCGGCTGTTTTACTTCTATAACTGCATCAGGATATCTTTTCAAATAATATCTTACGAGCTGCTGAATAAGTGCACCATCTACTATTTTTTCTGGATCAAGATGCAATAATTCAAAATGATGCACCACATCTTTCACACGTTTTCCTAAGCCTTTCATAGATGTAATCAAAATAATTTGATCTGTATCCTCATCTAAGACAGGTTCATAGTCTGCAGGCACCTTTAAAGGCATACCTCTAGAGCCATCCGCTTCAATTAAAATGACATCCACTTCTTTTTTTAATTGATTGAGTAAATCATGATCAAGTGCCTTGATTTTCTTTTCATTAAAACGATTTCCTGCAAAGGCATATCCTTTGTTTTTTAGTTCTTCATGAATTTCTTTATAACTTGGATCAACTAAAGTATCTTCTTCTATACGCATATGTGTAGAAGTCGTCATAAGAACTGTTTTTCCCTCTTCCTTATACTTAAAAAGCAGTTCCTTCATACGTGTTGTTTTTCCACCTGACCCAATAATACTAATGATCATTCCTCACTCATCTCCTTTAAGACATCAATGACAGTATTGACTTCTTCCATACTATTCATAAATGATAAGCTGAAACGTACAATACCTCTTTCTACTGTATTAAGATGTGTATGCATCAGTGGAGCACAATGGGCCCCACAGCGTGTAATGATATCATATTTATAACTTAAGACATCACTGATTTTAGATGAATCATAGTCTTCAATATTAAAGGCAATGATAGGTGTATGGCTACAGGTATCATAATCACAATAGAATGTGATTCCGTTAATACGTTTCATACCTTTATATAAAGCATCAAAAAGCTGTTTTTCTTTTTCTTCTATCTCTTTTTGATGTTCTAATAAATAAGTCATGCCTGCATTTAAAGAGGCAATACCTGGTATATTCAAAGTACCTGCTTCTAAGTGTTCAGGATAACTATCAGGCTGGTTTTTATTAAAGGAATCAATGCCTGTTCCACCTGTCTTAAGTGGGTGAATGAATATATCTGTATTGACACAGATTCCTCCTACCCCGCTCATTCCTAGTAATGCCTTATGACCACTAAAAGTTAGCAAGTCAATATGAGATTTCTGCATATCAATAGATATATGACCTGCACTTTGTGCACTATCAACCACAAATAGGATATGATTTTCATTGGCTATTTGACCAATGGCATCTATATCATAGAGTTCACCTGTCACATTAGAACTATGCGTCATAACAATCATCTTTGTGTCTTCTCTTATTTCTTTAAGAATATCTTCCTTATAAGGTGCTGTAACAGTTAAATCAACACCTATTTGACGAAGTGGTCTTAAGACAGAATTATGTTCTGCATAAGTTGTAATGACATGATCATCCTTTGATAAGATTCCTTTTAAACATGTATTCAAGCTTTCTGTATTACCACTATTGAAGATAACATGGTCAAAAGAAGGTAGATTAAAATACTGTGCAATGAGTTTACGAGTTGAATATAAAAGACGGTCCGTCTTAAATGCGCCTGTACTTCTTTGAGCATTCATATTATGGTCAAGTGCATCCATTACTGCCAGTTTGACAGAGGGCAGTTTAGGAAAACTTGTTGCCCCTTGATCAAGATAAATCATGCTGACCCCTTAAATAGAAAATAGCTTCTAATACACCACCTGCAATACATCTTGCTTTATCTGAAATAGTGAAGCAGTTCTCATATTCATCTAAACGAGGATCAATATCTGCCATCTTGAATCCCTTTGTGACATAATATCCTTCACGAATCAAACCTCTAAGTAACCCTGACATAGAAGCATATACAGGATGCTGTCCTTCCTTGTTTTCTATATAAGCAAGCACATCTCCTTTTTCAACTATATCCGTAATCTTCTTAACCTGATGAACAGTACCTTCTACTTCTGCATGAATGACACGTTCTTTTCCATACCCCTTAATAAGTCCTGGAATCCCTGTATTTTTCATTGCTGGTCCTTCTTCAATCAAGCGACCTAAGCGATGACCTCGCATTGTTTCAATCACGATATCTACATCTTTTCCTGCATTAAATCCAGGACCTAAACCTATCGTGATAGGCGCCATATTTCTTGAAGTACCCATATTCTTTTTCGCAAGTATCGCATCAATCATAATTTCTGGCTTTAAGATATCAATAGAACTCCCTTCAGGATCTACCATCATCGCAATCTTATTTTCTTTAAATACAGACTCTAATTCATTAAGTGAATGAATCAGTACGCATTCAATACCTTCTACTCCCTTATGACCATCATATACTGCTTCAGAGTATGCAACATTACGTCTAATCGCACTTGGGTGGGCAATCTCTAATACAAGAACATGAAACCCACAGCGGGCAAGCTTATAAATAGTGCCAGTCGCAATATCACCGCCACCTCTTACTACTACAAGATTATCCATATTAGTTAGGCTTGATGACTTTTTCAGCCTTTTCCATTCTTTCTACAATATCATACATATTTGTTATGCTGCCCACTTTTAAATCATCTTTTAACTTAAAGAAATCCAAGCATGTTCCACAGTTCACAATTTCAACACCAACAGAATCTAAGAATAATAAATCATTCACTGTATCACTTTCCTGTGTAGTGATCTTTACACCTTCATTATAGAAAAGAATTGTTTCTGGGAAGGCATCCTGCTTAGTAAGCGCAAATATGAAAGATTTCATTAAAATTTTACCTAATTCCTTGTCACTTCCTAAACTATTACTGCTTATTACAACAATCTGTCCTTTCAAGATATTGTCAGCCTTCTCTTCTTCTACAACCTGTTCGCCTGAACTGATTACTACAGTATAATCTTCGTTGACTTTACTACTTACGGCATCATAACCCTTTACTTTCGCAAACTTCTTTAGGTTTTCTACAGCTGTTTCATTATCTACTAATACTTCTACTGCTTCACTACTTTCCTTTAATAATTCCTTAGTCTTTACAACTGGTAATGGACATTCTAATCCTCTTGCATCTAACTTTCTCATTTTTATTCTCCAACATATATACTTTTATCTTTTAAATCAATAACCTCTCCAATGATATAACATTCTCTTCCTGCTTCTTTAAATGCATTCATTATATCATCTAAATCCTCTTTTGCGACACTTGCAAGTAATCCCCCACTTGTCTGAGGATCATACATAATTTCTTCTAAGAAGAAGTTTTCCTTCTCAAAAACAACTTCTTTTTCTACACTATTTCTATTTGTCTGAGCAGCCCCACTTAAATAGAATTCATCTACATAATAAGGACAATCTCTAAAATAAGGAATATTGTTTCCATAAAGCAGTGCACTCTTTTTATGATCTAACATCTCATTTAAATGAACCATTAAGCCAAAACCTGTGACATCAGTCAGTGCATGAACATCATATGGTTTCAGTAATTCTGCAGCATACTTATTAAGTGTTGTCATACTCTTAAAAACATCATCTAATACTTCTGGCGCCGCGTCTTTCATACGCATCGCATTGAGTGTCATACCTACACCTAATTTCTTAGTAAGTATAAGTACATCTCCCGTCTGGGCATTATTGTTTGTCTTAATAGAATCAACATCCACAATACCAGTCACGCTTAAGCCGTACTTAATAGAAGTATCTCTAATAGAATGCCCTCCAGATAGTGTTACATGAGCTTCTTTTAACTTATCATTGCCACCTTCGATAATTTTCCCTAATATATTTAAATCTTCTTCATCTGGGAAACAGACAATATTTAAAGCCGTTCTAGGCACACCGCCCATAGCATAGACATCGCTTAATGCATTAGTGGCTGCAATCTGACCATAAAGATAAGGATCTTCTACCATTGGAGGAAAGAAATCCAGTGTAGAGACAATTCCTTTATCTTCCGTTATCTTTAATACAGATGCATCATCATGACTATCAAAGCCTACTAACAAGTCTGGGTCTTCATACTTATCAATCTTTTCAAGGATGCGAGAGAGCTTCTTTGCGCCAAGCTTTGCGCTGCATCCTCCACCCTGACAGTAAATCTTTTCACTCATCAGAAAATCACCTCTTTCATATAAGCATATTGTACATGTTCTTCTTCTAAGAATTTATGCCATTTATCTTGGTTGAGTTCTAAAGAAGCAAAACATAGTCCACATCCTGCTTCTATTTCTCTTGGAAGAGGAATCAGCCTTCCCTGCATCTTATTTTTTGCTTTATCCTCTAAGTCTAGTGCATGGCTTGTAGAATCAAACGCAATAATCAAATATTTATCTTTCTTCATTAAATAGTTCTTGAAATGTTTCTTCTGCGAAGTCTTTCATTCTTTTCTGGAATTCATCATATTTCTTTAATAATGTCTTTCCTTCTTCGCTTAAAACACTTCCTCCTCCATTACTTCCTCCAGATACACGCTCTAATAACTTCATATCTAGATCTTCTTCAGCTCTCTTTAATATCTTCCATGCTTTAGAATGGGACATCCCCATAACCTCACACGCCTTACTTAAAGAGCCATATTCATCACATAAATGAAGTAACTGTGAGACACCTTTTCCAAAACAGGGTTCTTCATTAAAGAGTCTGACTCTAAAATCAAATTTTTCAGGATTATGATACGTCATCCTACCAGCCCTTTCCAAAACCACAATTTGGGAATGTACATTGTGGACAGTTTAAACATAAACCACCTTCACCAAGCATTGCAAGTTCATCAGCAGTGATTGGATCATTGGCTACAAGTCGAGGAAGAATTAAATCAAAGACTGTTCTTTTTGCATACATCACACATCCTGGTAAACCAACAATTGGTGTATCTCCCTTATATGACAATAAGAACATCGCACCTGGTAAAACAGGTGAACCATAACTAATAATATTGGCCCCTGTGTTCTTGATTGCGAGTGGTGTCTTATCATCTGGATCAACGCTCATACCACCCGTACAGATCACCATATCTACATGCATGTCAAGTGCTTCTTGTATAGCACTTGTCACCATATCCGGATTATCTGGACATAGTTTATGGAATACAACTTCTACATCATATTCCTTTAATTTATCAATAATAACAGGAGTAAATGTATCCTTGATACGTCCTTTATAGACTTCACTTCCTGTAGTAATAACGGCTGCTTTCTTAAGTACAAAAGGCTTTACTTCAAGTATTGGTGTATCGGTGATTTTTGATGCTTCTTCCATCTTTTCCTTTTTAATAACTAATGGAATAATACGCATACCTGCTAAATGATCACCTGAATGAACAACTGTATTTCCATTTCTTGTTGCAATCATCATTTCACCCATACGATTCACTTCTAATAACTTTTCTCTGTTCACTTTAAATAAGCCATCAATGGTGCTAATCAATTCTATTTTACCTTCTTTAATTTCTGTTGTAGACATATGATCATTTTGACACAACTTGCATAATACTTCTGCTGCTTCATTTTCATGCATCATTGTCTCATCATTTTCCCATACATAGAGGTTTTCTTTCCCTAAAGACAACAATACAGGAATATCTTCTTCTTTTACGATATGACCTTTTTTAAAGCGTGCGCCTTTTCTCACGCCTCTCACAATTTCAGTAATATCATGACATAATACTGCCCCTACTGCATCTTCTGTCTTGATTTGTTTCATGATTTGTCCTCCTAACAGTTAAAGTTTATTTCTTATTATACGTTGTGTCAATACTCACAAAAAAGGAGGTAAGCCCCCCCAACTACTACTTACAGATAGTAAAACCACTCTTCTTGAATGTTTCTTTCGATTCCTTAGTTTCTAAAAACTTAATTAAGTTATTTGCTTGTTCTTGATGTTTAGTTTTAGTTACTCGTCCTACTGGATAAATAACTGGTGTATCTAATAAGTTGTTGTTGACCTTTTCAAGTACTGTGACTTTAGAACTGCTGGCTGCATCTGTAGAATAAACAAGACCTACTTCAGCACTTCCGCTTTCTACCCAGCTTAATACTTCAGTGACATTACCACCTAATGAAATCTTATTCTGGATAGCTTCCCAAGAATTGGCTTTAGTAAGTGCGATTTTCGCATATTGACCTGCAGGTACTACTTCAGGATCACCTACCGCAATCATCTTCGCATCAGTGATGTTTGAAATACCTTTTACAGCGGTTTTTGTATCTTTCCCTTTGATTAATACAAGTTTATTCTCTAATAGATTTACAACACTCTTAGAATCAACAAGTTTTTCATCTACTAAGCTATCCATCTGTTTAGTGGCTGCACTAAAGAACACATCAGCATCTAATCCTTGTTCAATCTGAATCTGTAATTTACCACTACTGTCATAAACACCCTTTACGTTCACATTTGGATATTTCTTTTCAAAACGAGGAATAAGTGTTTCTTCAAAAGTCTTTTCCAAACTAGCTGCAGCCGCAATAGTAATTGTAACTTTCTTTTCAGGCTTCTTTTCTTCCTGTCCACATCCAGCTAAACCGAATACGAGCGCAAAAACACATAAAATACTAACTAATTTCTTCATGAGCCATTTCTCCTTTTTTTATAATATCCATTTCATGACTCAAAGTTTTGATTTCATCCTTATTATGGGATACAAAGACAACAGGTCGATGGTAAGCATCTAGTTTAGTCTTCATCTCTTTTAGAAGTTTCCCTTTTAAATCTTCATCCAAGGCACTAAATGGTTCATCTAAAAGAATTGCCTCAGCGTTGTAGATCAACAGTCTTGCCAGGGCAACACGCTGTTTCTGTCCCCCTGACAACTGTCTTGGATAACGCTTTTCTAATCCTTCTATATGAAACTCCTTCATCAGCTGAATCACTGAATCATGAATTATAGTCTTATCAAGTCTGCGAGCCACAAGAGGTGAGGCAATATTCTCATAAACTGTCATATTTGGAAATAATGCATAATTCTGAAACATATATCCAATATTTCTTTCTTGTGGTGATAGATTAATATGTTGATCTGAATCATAGAGTACTCTTCCATCTAAGACAATTCTTCCTGAATCAGGTGTTTCTATACCAGCAATACATTTAAGTGTCATACTTTTACCACTGCCACTTGGCCCCATGACACCCAAGCATATTTCATTAATCTTAAAATGAACATCTAAGTCAAATTCACTTAGTTTTTTATAGATATCCACTTCTAATAACATATTAATAACCTCTCTTTTTCTTCACCCATAACTGATAGATATTCAGTAATATCACAGCCGTAAAGCATATAGCGATAATAACAACAGCATAGAAAGATGCGCTATGCATATCACTGCTGACAACTTCGCCATAGACAGCTAAAGGCAGTGTACGTGTTTTTCCAACAATATTACCTGCAAGCATAGCTGTTGCACCAAATTCCCCCAAACCTCTCGCAAATGATAATACGCCACCGCTGATAATACCTGGTAAAGCGTTAGGTACGAGTATCTTGAAAAAGATGCTTGTTTCACTCATACCAAGTGTTCTTGCAGCAGCGACCAAATCTTCATCCACCTGTTCAAGAGCTCCTCTGGCTGAACGATACATGATGGGAAAAGAAATGACGACTGCCGCAATCACTGTGGCACTAAAGCTAAAGGCAATACGCACGCCTAGCACATTTAAGAAAAATGAACCAATCGGCTGATTAACTCCAAATATCAATAATAGGAAAAAGCCCATTACTGTCGGTGGTAAAACAAGTGGGAGTGTGAAGATGCCGTCAAAGATGAGTTGAATGACCTTATTTTTAAGTGTCATCATCCATCTTGCTGCAAAGAGTCCTAAAAAGAATGTGATAAAGATAGAAAAAGCAGCGCATTTAAATGAGATCCATATAGGTGAATAATCAATCATCATTTCTTGCACAATCGTGTGCATCTCCTTTTAAGATTTCTAAGCCATGATGAAGAGGATCTATAATAATATCCAGACTCTCCTTCACTGCCTTGACACTTCCAGGAAGATTAATAATGAGCGTGTTGTTTCTAATAACACTTACACCTCTAGATAACATGGCACGATTTGTATATTTCATAGATTCATAACGAATTGCTTCAGAAATACCTGGCACAAGTCGTGTGGCTACTTTTAATGTCGCTTCAGGTGTGACATCTCTTTGTGACAAACCTGTACCACCTGTAGTCAAAATCAAATCATTCTCACATCGATCACTTAGATTAATAAGTGCCTGTTCAATCATTTTCTGATTATCTGGAAGAATATCTAATGATGTGACATGATAACCTCTTTCTTCCATATATTCCTTAATAGAAGGACCACTTTCATCCACTCTTAATCCTTGACTTCCTTTATCGGATAAAGTGAGTATTGCGACACGCATGCGTGAATCAGCAGGTGGTGTATAAGTCACCTCATCATCACAATGAATCACTCCGCCATGAATGACTCTTGCGAAAATACCAAGTCGAGGCATAATACATTCACCTACCTGGTGATAAATACGACAATGAGCATGACAGCTTTTACCTCTCTGTGTGATTTCTAAATCCACTTCACCAATATGAACATGACTTCCTACAACAAGCTCATTAAAATCAATACCAGAAATAAGAAGGTTCTCACCAAAAGCACCATCTTCTACATCTCCACCACGTCTTTTAAAGTCTTCTCTTTCTTCATAAGGTAATAAGCTGACCTGTCTATGCCATTTACCTGCATGGGCATCATGTTCTAAGCCAAAGTTTTCTATTATTTTAGTTTCTTGTATAGGTTTCTTTTCAGTCCCCTTCTTCTCACTAATACAAATTGCTTCTATTTTTCCTGCCAATTGAATTCACCGCTCTTTCCACCTGTTTTCTTTAATAAATGAATATCTTTGATTTCCATTTCTTTACTGATTGCCTTACACATATCATAAATAGTTAATAATGTAACACTTACTGCGTGTAATGCTTCCATTTCCACCCCTGTTTTCCCTTTACATTTCACTGTCGCAAAGGCATGAATCTGATTGTTGTCTTCATCTATTTCAAAATCAACAGTGACATTAGTAATCATTAATATATGACAAAGCGGAATCATATCGCTTGTCTTTTTTGCGGCCATGATACCTGCAATTCTTGCGACACCAAGAACATCTCCTTTTTCCACTGTATTGTTTTTTATATGTTCAATAATCTCATGATTGACTTGAATAGTCCCTCTTGCATAAGCTGTTCTTTTTGTAATCTCTTTATCAGATACATCCACCATAATGGCGTTTCCATCATCATCAAAATGCGTAAATCCCATATTACCCTCCTATTTGATTCATTACAGTACCACTTTGTTCATCTTCAAAATGGTGCTGTTCTGGCTTCATATAAATTGCATCCCTCATCACTTCTTCTAGTTTGATTTCATTACATATATAAGGCTTTAATGCGATACTATTCTTATGAAATAAGCATAATTTTAATGATCCTGTACTAGACAAACGCACACGATTACATTCATGACAGAACTTATGATGTAAGGCTTCAATAAAGCCAATGACACATTTCATATTCTTTATTCTTATATAATGTGCAGGACCATTGCCTAATCTTTCTGTGATTTCTTCTATATTATAATGTAATGCAAAATATGACTGTACCTCTTCTATTTTATTTTCTCTTTTATTTGAACCAAGTGGCATGAGTTCTATAAAACGAAGACTTACTGATAAATTTTCACAAAAATCAATCAAGCCTTCTAAATCACTTTGTGTAAAAAGTGGTCCTACGACTGTATTGATTTTTATATTGAGTCCAATAGAAACACCATAGAGAAGATTATTTAATACTGTATCAAGTGTATCTTTGCCACAGATAGAAGCATATTTCTTTGAATCAAGTGTATCTATAGAGAAGTTGATCCCATCAATGCCTATATCCTTTAACTCATCCATAGTATGTGCATCTAGTAATAAGCCATTGGTTGTAAGAGTTACCTGTCTCACACCCTCTAGCTGTTTGAGCTGTCTTAAAAAAGAAAGATATCCTTTTCTTACCGTCGGTTCTCCACCAGTCACCTTGAAGTTCACTATACCTAGCTTAACTGCCACCTTGCATATATCTAGTATCTCTTCATAGCGTAAAATATCATTATGTGAAAGAGATTTTAATTTATCTGGATTACAATATACACAATGATAGTTACATCTATCTGTAATCGATATTCTCATATAATCAATTGTACGGTTATAACGATCCTTCATACAAGCCCCTTTCCGTTATTCTCACTTGAGAACAACGCCATACATAGTGTACAATGATGTACATTAATATACAACGATTTTGTGAAACAAATGAGAAATATCGCTTTGTTGACTTGTTTCAAACGCATTAGCGTATTAGAATAGTATCTATATTACTAAACAAACGGAGGATAACGTATGAATTTCGTAAAAGATAGCGTAAATCAGCAGCCAATAGTAGATACAGTATTTACTATTGTTGCGAAAGCAAAGGAAGCGAAAGAAAAGTATGGAGCTGATCAGGTTGTAGATGCAACTATCGGTTCTTTATATAATGAAGAAGGTCAGCTTGTCGCATTGGACAGTGTCTTCAATTCTTTAAAGAATCTTGATAATAAGGTTCTTGCGAAGTATGCAGCAAGCTTTACTGGTAACCCTACTTTTAGACAGAAGGCTTATGATTGGGTACTAGATGGTAATAGCCATCTTGAACATGAAGTAGTGGCAACTCCAGGAGGAACTGGTGCTGTATCTATGACTATTCAGGAATGTTTAGATGAAGGTCAGACTGTCATCCTGCCTGAAATTGCATGGGGTAGTTATGCATTAATGGCTCAGATGCATAATCTTGAAATGGCTAAATATTCTTTATTTGAAGGAGATCATTTCAATATTGCCTCTTTCAAAGAAACATGTCTTGAAACAATGAAGAAGCAGAATAAGTTAGTGATTGTTATCAATGACCCATGTCATAACCCTACTGGTTATTCTTTAACTCATGAAGAATGGGATGAAGTGATTACTTTCTTAAATGAATGCAGCAAGACTCATGCTGTTGTATTATTAAATGATATTGCTTATATTGATTTCTCAAGCCGCCAGAAAGAAGCAAAGACTTATTTTGGTCAGTTTGACATGATCAGCGATAATGTGATTGTAGTTGTTTCATTCTCATTATCTAAGTCAATGACAAGCTATGGTTTAAGATGTGGTGCAGCAATCATCCTAGGTCAGAAGAAAGAATCAGTGAATCAGGTAAAGATCGTATTTGAAAAGAATGCTCGTGCAACTTGGTCAAATATCAACAATGGTGCAATGGAAACATTTGTAGATGTATTAGATAACCATGGTGAAGAATATGATCAGGAAAGATTAAAATATGTTCACTTATTAAAAGAAAGAGGAGATATCTTCACTTCTGAAGCGGATGAAGTAGGATTAAAGTATTACCCATATAAAGAAGGTTTCTTCGTTACACTTGCCATGGATAATGAAACTCGTGATAAGTATCATGAAGCTTTAATGGCAAATAATATCTTTACTGTAAAGGTAAATCTTGGTATTCGTGTCGCTATCTGTTCATTATCAGTAGAAAAGACTAAAGGTCTAGCAAAGAAAATGAAGGATATCTTAGATACAATTCAGTAAGGCAAAAGGATTGAGTCAAATGGCTCAATCCTTTTTATTTGTTTTAATCAACAGTTTTATTGTAAAATTCATCAGAATTCAATGTATTCTCATAGTTGATAGCACATAAAGATGTAAAGAATAAATCAAAGATAAACTTTGTAGAAATACTGAAAATAACATCTCGTAATTTCATAAATGTCTCATTGCTTTCTGCCTTAATTGTATATGTGACATATTTAGAGATTGGTCCTTTATTATCTGGTGTAATAGCAATAGTTGTAATACCTCTACGGCATAATATACGTGCATTATCCAGAATATGTCGTTTAAAGCCAGTTTTAGTGACCAAGATAACAACATGAGTTGATGGAACATTTAGACTAGCATGTACCTGTAAATCCTGATTTTCATAAACATGAATTGGTTTACCAATTGGCATCAAAATATGTTGCGCATAATGCGCAATATCTGCGTTCATATCTGTCGCAATAATATCAATTGCCTCACATTTATTTAATACATCAATAATTTCATCATATTGTGCAAGTGATATGTTATTTTTTGTACGTGAGATTACATTATCATAAAGCTGTGCTGTTTTATTAATGCATTCAAGTCCACTATCATTTTTGTTAAGTTCTACTTTAGGCATATGCATATCACGTAGTTTTAATACAATATCAAATTTAAAGTCATTAAAATTGGCATAACCGAACTTTCTAGAGAGTCTCAATATAGATGTTGGATTAGAATAAGTCAAACGTGCTAATTCTCTTGAAGACATATAAGGCACCTGATCTAAATGTTCGATAATATACTGACAGATTGATTTTTCAGCATCACTGAGTTTTGTATTTAATTCAATACCTTCCTGAAGGTTTCCTCCAGATTCTATAAGTTCATCTAATAACATTACTTTTCCTCCCTTATACGCATAAAAAAGGTACTTTCCCGCCTAGAAAGTACCTAGAAATGATTGATTATTCAGCCTCAGACTGTTTAGCCTGATACTTTTCGTAAGCAATCAAGAATGGTGTATAGATTACAACAGATAATGCGATAACGATTAACTGTGATAATGCACCCATTGGGTTAGCACCTGTACATATGAATCCAAAGAATACTGGTGGCATTGTCCAAGGTACTTCAAGTACGATCTTAGGACAGAATCCACTAGTAACTAATAGATAACCTACAACAAGTGTAACTACTGGAGCTAAGATAAATGGAATATCTAGAATTGGGTTCAATACTAGAGGCATACCAAATGTCATAGTTTCGTTGATGTTGAATAAGGCTGGAACGACAGAGATACCAGCGATAGTTCTGTTATCTTCACGTCTAGAGAAGATAAAGATAGCGATAACTAAACCGATAGTAACACCAGAACCACCGAATTCACCAAACATTGATAACATAGTTAAGTTCATTACATATGGAATGTCCTTCTGAGCAGCACCTGCAGTAAATGCAGCTGTGTTAGCATATAGTAATGGTCTGAAGATTGGTTCCTTAACAGCATTAACCATGTTGTTACCATGAATACCTACGCACCAGAATAATGAAATAACTACATAAAGAATAGCAACTGCAAAAATGTTGTTACCAATTAAGCTCTGTAATGGTTTCTGAACGACATTAAAGATTAATGCGTTTAATTCAGCGCCAGTAGCTAACTGACATACTAATCCAATAGCACCAATAATGATTGCAGTTAAGCAAGTTGGAATTAATACTTCGAATGCACGAGCAACTCCAGGTGGAACCTGTTCAGGCATTCTGATCTTTAATGCATCATTCTTACGGAACATGTTGTAGATTTCCATACCAACGATTGCAACAATTAAACCTGTGAATAAACCAGTTGCAGCAGTGTAGTTATTTAAAATACCACTGTAAGTGAAGCTATCGGCTGTAATTTTATGCTTAGCAGCTTCACCAGTCACATTAATAAAATTACCTAAAGTATAACCATGAGATTTACCAGCTTTATCGATGAATGAAGCAGATAAATCTTTTGCAGCAAATGATGTAGGAGTAACCATCATCCATAAGATGAAGCCTAATACAGCTGGGAAAGCACCAGTTTCACCATTTGCTTCAGCAATTTCAGAAGCAAGTAACATAGTAACACTAATAGTAATACATGAGATTGTAGCATACTGCATTGCAGTAAAAATTGGGTTAAGAACTTTAAGTACCATAATTGGTGGCCATAAAGCGCCTAAACCTGTTGTTTCGTTTACTAAAACGTTTGTCCAAAGAACACCAATGGCACCTGAGATAGTTGCAGGCATGAAGTTCTGGAATGCATTCTTGATTGCATTCAAGTACTTATTCTGACCACACCAAGCACCGACACGTCCTAGCTTATCAGCAAAAGCGTCCATTTAATTTCCTCCCTTTCAAGAGTTGGCGTAACTCTTGTACAGGTACTATTTTACACAATCTAAAATGTAAGTCCAAGGATGCGCTATCACGAGCACGATTGTTACAAAGAACTCTTTTTCACATATCATTATCTTGTAAATATGATACAGTTATCATCTATTTACCAAAGTACTTTCACTTCCATTATAGCCATTCACTCCTTATTTTAGAAAACTTTTTTTAAAACAGTGATTATTTTCCATTATTAAAATGATGTATGATAAAATATTTGTATAAATTTACATTACATAGAAGTGCATTAGAAAGGTGGTAGATATTTATGAGAGATTATCATGCGCACGAAATTGGAAATGTAGCTGTTTTAGGACATTCTGGATGTGGTAAGACAAGTATAGTAGAAACAATGGCTTACCGTGCTGGAGCAATTGGTCAGATTGGTGATATCCAAAGTGGTAATACAATCAGTGACTATAGTGCTGAGGAGATTGCACGTCAGTCTTCTATTAATTTATCAATCGTTCCTATTGAATGGGATAACTGTAAGATTAATTTAATAGATGTTCCTGGTACTTTTGACTTCGTAGGTGAAACAGAAGCAGCTTTATCCGTTTGTGAATCTGCTTTAATTATTTGTCCAAGTTATGCTGGTATTTCAGCAGGTACAAAACAGGCAATGTATAAGGCTAGAAATAAAGGTAAGATCATCTATATTAATGGATTAGATAATCCAAATAGTGATTATCCTACAAAACTTCAGCAGTTAAAGGATACTTATGGTAAGGGTATTGCCCCAATACAGGTACCAATCATGGATAATAATAAGATGGTTGGTTATGTCAATGTTGCAAAGATGGAAGGACGTATGTTTGAAAATGGTCAGACACATGAAGCCCCTATTCCTGAAGATATGATGGATGAAGTATTACCAATCAAGGCAATGATTGATGAAGCTGTTGCGAATACAAGTGATGAATTACTTGAAAAATATTTAGAAGAAGAACCTTTCACAAAAGAAGAGATTTCTAATGCATTAAGACAGGGTGTAACTGATGGTAGTTTGATTCCTGTACTTTGTGGTACTGATCGTATTGGTATTAGTATTATCTTAAATTCTATGTGTGCTTTCTTTGATTCAGCCAATCATCCAAAGAATGCACTTATTGTAAAGGATTTAAAGAAAGATGATGAAAAGATCTTAGAATGTAATGAAGATTCACCTACAAGCTTATTTGTCTTCAAGACAATTACTGATCCATTTGTAGGTAAGACATCTTATTTTAAAGTGACAAGTGGTACTTTATATGCAGGTATGACTCTTTATAATCCAAAAGAAAAAGAAGATGAAAAGATTGTGAAGATTTATCAGCCTATGGGTAAAAACTTGATTGAAGTAGATAAACTTCATGCAGGGGAAATTGGTGCATTTACACGTTCAACTACATGTCATACAAATGATACATTATGTGATCCACGTTCTCCTATCCTTATTCCTGATACAGAATATTCTAAACCATATTATAAGAAAGCGATTGTACCTCTTGGTAAGAGCAATGAAGAAAAGATTGCGAATGCGATTAATAGATTACTCGAAGAGGATCCTACTTTAGTTTATGAATACAATGAAGAAACAAAGCAACAATGCTTATCTGGTATTGGTGATATTCATCTTGATACAGTGCTAAATAAATTAAAAGCAAGATTTAAAGTAGAAGCAAAGTTTGAAGATGTCAAGATTCCTTATCGTGAAACAATCAAAAAGGAAGTCACTCAAAGAACAAGATATAAGAAACAGTCTGGTGGTCATGGACAGTTTGGTGAAGTAGAAATTACTTTCAAACCTTCTCGTGATTATGATAAGCCTTATATTTTTAAGGAAGAAGTATTTGGTGGTGCTGTACCTCGTACTTATTTCCCTGCTGTTGAAAAGGGACTTATTGAAAGTGTAAAAGCAGGATGCTTAGGCGGTTATCCAGTATTAGGTATTGAAGCAACTCTTATTGATGGTGCTTATCATTCTGTTGACTCTTCTGAAATGGCCTTTAAGACTGCAACATCTATGTGCTTCAAGGAAGCAATGCCTAAGGCAGAGCCTGCATTACTTGAACCATATATGAAGATGAAGGTTATTATTGATGATGAGTTTACAGGTGATATTATGAGTCATTTAAATACATTACGTGCGAGAGTTATCGGTTCTGATGTATTTGAAGATGGATTAATTAAGATTATAGCAGAAGCACCTATGAGTGAAGTGATGAACTATGCAGTTGATCTTCGTTCTATGACTCAAGGTCAGGGTGTCTTTGAAATGGAATTCCTTGATTATGAATTTGCACCTGCGAATATAGTAAAAAAGATTTTAAATAAATAATGAAGCGAGGGAGTTTAATTAAAACTCCCCCGCTTTTCTATTGGAACAATGATTGAAGATTGACTAAATAGCTTTGTTTGTCATCATAGATGATCAATTTGTTTTCTCCTTCATATTCATAGAGTGAAATATCAACACCATTTTTAAATGGTAAAGATAATGGAACATAGCTATTCTTTTGAATATCATAGAGATAATAATTGACATGCTTATCATAGAAAGAATCTTCATTTTCATTTGTGATAAGAAGATATTGACTTGTAGAACTTGCAATTTTTATACGATAATTTTCTTCCTTTATTTCACAACTCTTTCTAGTGACATGATTAATGATTGTATTATCTACTAATTCAAATGCAGACGCAAATTCAGTAATACCATTCCATTTTTCAACCACCTTCTGTGTTGCACAATCAATCACAATCGTATAATCATCACCATAAGTAATAATATAATCATCACCATAAAATGAATGTTCATTTGATAAAGCATACCCACATATATCAGGCACAATTTTTTCTGTCTTATTGACTGTATCATAGATTGTCCAATACTCATCCTGCTTATTAATAAGTAAATAACGTCCATGAGGTGATAGGTATGGATTTACAGAGCGATGATCAGTGGTTATTGCTTCAATGTTTCCCGTCTTCATATTCAAGGCAATGATATCATTCTTTTTTGTACATAAATAGACATTATTATTGAATATACGATTGACACCATACTCTACATAACCTGAAAAATCATACAAGAAAATATCATGGTGGTAACGCACATATTTAAAAGAGAATGGCTTCTTATAAACACCCTTATATGTACGTGGTTTTTGTAGTTTGATTTGATTATGATGCATAAGGTAGATATTTTTTATTATATCATCCTTAGTATATGTATATCCAAAAGGGGCCTCCCCCCAGCTGATATCCTTAAAAGCCACATTCTCAACAGCATGAATGTCCTCTTTAGAAAAGTGATTTGTCAGCCATTCTGACATATCAGAATGAAATGCACTGACAGTTATTAAAGAAATACATACAATAACAGCCGTTAAAACCATAGAAAATGAATAATGTTTTTTCTTTTGTGTATATGTGATCTTCTTCCAATCTTCTGGCGTATGAATATCATCAAATTCTTTCCATTTATTCATCATCCTCACCAACTTTCTTCTTTAGTATCTCCCTTCCTCTTTTTAATCTTGATTTCACTGTATTGATATTCATCTTTAATATTTCTGAAATTTCATCTGTTTTATATCCTTCATAATAATATAAATAAAGTACATTCTTATAACGCGTTGGCATATCTAATATCACAGGAAGTAATACATAATCCTTCTTCTCATCTTGAATAAGCAAATCTTCTATATTAATTGTCTTCTTATAGAAAACACGACGATAATCCTTACATGTATTGATTGTGACACGAATCAGCCAGTGTTTTAGATAATCAGGGTCTTCTATCCTGCCATGCTTGTAGAGTTTGATGAAAACTTCTTGAAAACAGTCTTTCGCATCATCACTATTTCTCAAATTCATGATACAAATGCGAGTCACCATATCCCCATAGGTATCAATTACATCTTCTATTGTCATGATATTTCCCTCCCTTCACTATTAATACGATGATTTCCTCCATTTGGTTGCACATATGTGCTGAATTATTTTACTTTAGGGTCTATAATAAAGCCTACAAGGAGGAATGAATGTATGCCATGTACGACATTACTAGTAGGTAAGAATGCATCTTATGATGGTTCTACCTTAATCGCAAGAAATGATGATTCACAATCTACAAGATTTACACCAAAGAAACTTGCAGTGATTCATCCAGAACAACAAAAAAGAGAATATGAAACAGTATTATCTCATTTAAAGATTCAATTACCTGATAATCCAATGAGATATACTGCAATGCCAAATGCCTTAAAAGGTGAAGGTATCTGGGCAGCAAGTGGAATTAATGAAGCAGAAGTCGCAATGACAGCGACAGAAACAATTACTTCTAACCCTCGTGTATTAGGGGCTGATCCACTTGTAGAATATGATGAAGAAACAAATACACCAGGCGGTATTGGTGAAGAAGATATTGTCTATCTTGTATTACCTTATATTCATAGTGCAAGAGAAGGTGTATTAAGACTTGGTTCACTACTAGAAAAGTATGGAACATATGAAATGAACGGAATTGCCTTCTCTGATCATGATGAAATCTGGTGGTTAGAAACTATTGGTGGTCATCATTGGATTGCAAGAAGAGTACCTGATGATGCTTATGTTGTAATGCCTAACCAGTTAGGTATTGATACATTTGATTTAAAGGATGCTTTTACTGCTCAAGAAAATCATTTATGTAGTGATGATTTAAAGGAATTTATTGAAAAGAATCATTTATGTTTAAATCTAGATGATTCATTTAATGCACGCTATGCATTTGGTTCACATGATGATTCAGATCATGTCTATAACACACCACGTGATTGGTTTATTAGACGTTATTTAAATCCACGTACTTATAAATGGGATGGAGAAAATGCAGACTTTACACCGTTTTCTGATGATATTCCTTGGACTATGGTACCTGAAAGAAAGATTACTGTTGAAGATGTAAAATACGCATTATCAACTCATTTCCAGAATACGCCTTATGATCCATATATTACGCGTGGAGATTTATCCAATAAAGGTGCATTACGTCCTGTAGGAATCAATAGAAACGACTTCTTATCTGTATTACAGGTAAGACAGGGACAGGAACCTATTGAATGGTTTACATTTGGTTCAAATGTATTTAATACACTTGTTCCATTGTATATTCATATTGATACTGTGCCTGAATACTACAGCAATACAACTGCTGAAGTATCTACTGATAACTTCTATTGGGCCAATAGACTTATAGGAGCTATGGCTGATGCATGTGATAAACAGTCAGCCATCCATATTGAACGTTATCAAAGAGTGGTACAGTCTCATTCACATCATATTATTCATACATATGATGAACTAATTGAAAAAGAAACAGATGAAGCAAGAAAAACAGAATTAAGACATGAAGCCAATCAAAAGGCAGCTGATATGTTGAAGAAGGAAACTTCAAAAACATTACATCTTGTCTTAGATGAATTAAGCTTTACTATGAAGAATAAATTTGCCCGTTCTGATGCATAAGAAAAGAAGCCTCGGCTTCTTTTTTTAGTTATTTGAGGCTGAACACTTTTCAGCATCTATTGCAAGTACAACAAGTAATGCATATAGTGCATCCTGGCTATTATGTACATCAATGACATAGACATCTGTAAAATGAAATAGTTCTTTTGATATAGTCGCAATTTCATGATAAGAATCGCTTATAGTGTAATTCCAGTTCATAAAATCTCCATCAATAGACCAGTCGTTAAATTCTAGGACATATTTAGGAAATAAGAAACTGAGTTTCTTCTGGAATGAACCGATATAATGATCATCTATGTAGATACTAAATCTTGGCATGAATGTCAATATTTCTTCTTTAATGGTTGCTAGACAATGACCTGATGGGTCATATACATCTAATTTATGACCCCATGAAAGACGACTGCTTACTGTATAGACAACCTGATCATATTCATCATAGATATCATAACTATCCATCAAACTAAAGATCTTTTGTTTTAATATAAGTTTCATATATTTCATCCTCTCTAGAATATAATTATATCATTTTCTTTATTTTTAATACCATAAACTAGATAATCATTCCAATCTTTATGCCTATAAGGATAGGCTACATCTATTTTGATATAGGGATAGTTCTTATTTAAAATATCAACGATTGTATGAACTGCCCATCTTCCTGCTTGATCATTGTCTAATCTTAATAGGACTCTTTCTATTGGTTGATGTTCTAGATGATAAAAGAGTGCACGATAATGAGAGACAGAATTCAATGATAGATAATCATAATTATTTAAATCGTTAGTTAAAGTCATTAGAGACATCATATCAATAATAGATTCAGTCACAATTAACTGCGACGTGTTATGCGATATATAAAAACAATGGTTATAATCATTCCCTGCCTGCTCACGCATATAACGATTATTTATCACGCTTCCCCTTTTACTTATGAATACTGGTTGACTTCCTTTATAAGATACAAAGACAAGATTATGATGCACTGATTCCTGATAGAGATAATCATGATTAATAAAGTAATCAATAATATCGAGACTAATGCCTCTTTCATATAAATAGTAATAGACCTTCTTATTATTAATGTCTTTACGTGGTAAAACAAGTTTTCTCTCTTGTCTTTTAATCTTTTTAAATTCATGATGAGGATTCTTATACATTCTCATTTCCAGATAAAGAATCGTATAGATAAAAGAATGAAATTCTGGACTCTTTTCTAAACCCAATGTCTGGCATAACGTAATCGTGTCTCCCCCAAATCCTTTTGAATACCAATAGAATCTATTGATATTTACTCTGATTTTTAATGAATCATGTTCCTCAAGATGATAGTAATTAGAACTCTCATAAACAAGAGTAAAGCCTAAATCTTCTATAAGAGAAAGCATACTATATTTCTTCACACGTTCTATACGACTTTTTTTCATTAAGTGATCCTCCTCTATATAATATATTCCATATAATTTAGGAGAAATCACAAAAAAAACAGTGGAATATCCACTGTTCACATCAAACTGCTGATAAATACGAATATGACCGCAATAGGTAATATAATTGTAAGATAACCCTGCATCCAGTTATGAATCTTAGGACCATCCCCCATATTGGCTTCTGTTTGATAATTCTTGAATCCCCACCCTAGGCGAGATGTACAGAATAATAAATAAACAAGAGAACCAAGTGGTAAGAGAAGATTACTTACGATAAAGTCTTCTAGATCTAATATTGTTGAACCACTGCCAAGAGGCTGCAAGAAGTCAAGGACATTAAATCCTAAGGCACATGGTAATGAGAATACAGTAATAAGAATCAAGTTAATGATTACTGATTTCTTTCTTGTGATGTTCCATAGTTCCATTGTACAGGCAATAATGTTTTCAAATACTGCAATGACTGTAGATAATGATGCGAAAGCCATAAATATGAAGAATAGAGCACCCCAGATTCTACCTCCTGTCATTGATAAAAAGACATTAGGCAAAGTAATAAAAATCAGACTAGGACCGCTGTCAGGATTTACTCCAAATGAGAAACATGCTGGAAAGATAATAAGACCTGCCACAATAGCAACAAATGTATCCAACACCGCAACATTCACTGCTTCCCCTAAAAGAGTTTTATCTTTCTTTAAATAACTACCGAATATTGCCATTGAACCAATACCGATACTTAAAGTAAAGAAAGACTGGTTCATTGCCGCTACGATCACATTTAATAAGCCAATATGTTTGATTTTATTAAAGTCTGGATATAAATAGAATTTAACACCTGTCATCGCATTATCAAGTGTTAAACCATGTACTGCAAGAACTACAATGAGTACAAGTAAGCCAATCATCATGACTTTTGTAATTCTTTCTACACCGTTCTGTAAACCCATTGAACATACTAACATACCAATAACAACAACTAATACCATCCAGAATACATTCTGAGATGGACTAGATAATACATTCTGGAAAACGGATGCAACCTGAGATGTTTTGACTCCTGTAAATCCACCAGTCAAGAACTTATAGAAATAGTTCAACATCCATCCTGATACTGTAGTATAGTAAATCATTAAACAGAAATTACCTAATAATCCAATATAACCATGTAAATGCCATTTCTGTCCTGGCTTTTCTAAAGCCTGATAAGCTTTAACTGGACTTTTTGCACTTGCACGTCCGACAGAGAATTCCATGCTTAGAATTGGAACACCAATAAGAAGCAAGAAAATCAAATAGAAGAAGACAAAGATTCCTCCACCATTTTGTCCTACAACATAAGGGAATCTCCATACATTTCCAATACCAATAGCACATCCTGCAGAAAGAAGCAGGAAGCCTATCCTTGATTTAAATTGTTCACGTTCTTTCATAATTTCACCCTTCTTTTAAACATACCGCCTTATAATAACATATACAAAAAAATATGCCTTTTTATTTTAATATATATAATTTGTGCAATTATTCCTACCACCGTACCTGATACAATCCCAAGTAATATCAGATATGGAAGATAATAGATAAAGGCAGAGGTAGAAAAGAAGACAAAGGCAACTAGTAACTGCCCTATATTATGAGATACACCTCCTACTATAGAGACAACGATATTTGAGAAGAGATGTGTCTTTACCATCGATGCCATAATACTAATAGAAAGAAATCCTCCAACTAAGCTATAAAGCATCATATAAGGATTTGTGAATGTGATTCCTATAATAAAGATACGAAGCAATGCGACACCCAATGCATATTTAAATCCAAAGCATAAAAGAATTGTCAAAGACACAATATTAGCTAAGCCAAGTTTTGCGCCAGGGATTCCCAAATAAATAGGAAACAACATTTCTATATAATTCAATATGATGGATATAGTACAGAATATTGCAAGAAAGCATAATTGTCTGACTTTAGTATGCTTGATCATCTTGTTGTTTTTCATCTCCTGACACCACCTCTACAATGAGTTTATGAGGAAGACAGATGATACTCTGCCCCTTTTTATTAATTGTCCCCTGCTTGATACATAAATGATCTGGACAGGTGGCTGAAATCATTCTTATTTTATGATTTTCTATTTTTAATATATTCTCTTTATTAATATGTATTGTTTGATTTTTATTTAGATCATAATAGCCATAAACTTCTTTGTTTAAAGTAATTTTAATCATATTACTCTTAGACTGAGGACGAAGAAGAAAACCAGCAGCAACTATAATTAATAAAATAGCCAATACATAAATATCATATTTTCTGTTTTTCATTATTTACTCCTTGTATAATAGAATAAGGAGGTGCTTTATGAATAGAATATTTTCACTTATCCTATGTTTTTCTTTACTTAGTGGCTGTAAGCCTAATAATGAACCCATTACTCAGAAAGAGTTCTGTTTAGATACCATTGTCTCTATTACTTTATATGATTCATCTTCAAAAAAGATTCTAAATAAGTGCTTTGATTTATGTAAGAAATATGAGCTACTTTTCTCTACAACGAACACAAATAGTGAACTCTATCAAATTAATCATAATAAGAATAAGACCCAATATCAAACTATTTCTAACGAACTCGCCTCTGTTATTAAACAGGGACTTTATTATAGTGAGTTATCAAAAGGCACTTTTGATATTACGATTGGTGCTGTTAGTTCTTTGTGGGATTTCAAGAGTGATAAAGCAACTTTACCTAATGAAACTCTCTTAAAAGAAAGTCTTAAAACAGTCAACTATCAAAATATTATCTGTGATCACAAAAGAATACTCTATAAGAATCCTGATACAATGATAGATTTAGGTGCAATAGCAAAAGGATATATTGCAGATAAACTCAAAGAGTATTTAATCCAACATAAAGTCAATAATGCCTTGATTAATCTTGGCGGTAATATCCTATGTGTCGGAGATAAGATGACAGAAGGATATCGTATTGGAATCACCAATCCTCAAAAAACAGATGAATCTATTATAAGTACTAAGATAGAAGATAAATCAGTTGTGACAAGTGGTATTTATCAAAGACAGATGAAACTCTACCATCATGTTTATCATCATATTTTAAACCCTCGTACGGGTTATAGTTATGATAACGGACTTGCTTCTGTCACTATTATATCCCCTTCTTCAATGCAGGGTGATGCATTAAGTACTGTATGTTTCTCACTTGGATTAGAAAAAGGCAAAGCACTCATTGAGTCACTAGACGATGTAGAAGCATGCTTTATTGATACAAATAACCAAATCACTTATACAAAAAACTTCAATCACTCTTAAAAAAACCCAATAAAGGGATTTTTTTATTGGATGACTTTTCTAGAACATTTTTCTACACATGCCCCACAATTTGTACACTTAGAATAATCTATATGTGCTAAGAAATCATCGACGGTAATTGCTCCATTTGGACATACCTTTGTACATAAACGACAACCAATACAACCTGATTGACAGCTTTTAGTGACAACTGGTCCCTTATCATGAGAATTACATTGAACACGATGTATTGCATCATAAGGTACCATTTCAATCAGATGATTAGGACATGCTTCCATACATTTCTGACATCCTTTACATTTTTCCTTATCTACAACAGCTACACCATCTACAATATGGATTGCATCAAAATCACAAGCCTGCACACAACTTCCTAAACCAATACAGCCTGAAACACACATCTTACCACCTTTACCTGGCACTAATGCAGCACTTAAACAATCTTTAATACCTGAATAATCAGATATAGGTGTGACTTTATCACAAGTTCCTTTACATTTCACAAAGGCTGTATAACGTGTACTTGCCTGTGCAACCTGTCCTAGAATAGAAGCAATCTTTGCACCTACTTCATTGCCTCCTACAGGGCATTGATTACTAGGTGCTTCTCCTTTTGCAATCGCATGAGCTAAACCATCACATCCTGGATAACCACAGGCACCACAGTTATTACCTGGAAGAATAGATCTGATTTTCTGCTCTTTTTCATCTACAACAACCTTAAACTTCTCACTCGCAATACCAAGAACTATTCCAATAAATAGTCCAATCAAACCAACAAGGAGAGTCGCAATCATAATTGACTTCATATTCATTCTCCCCCTTTAAATCAAGCCTGAAAAGCCAATAAAGGCAATGGCCATCAAACCTGCAGTAATCAATACAATAGGAGACCCTTTGAAGCTATGAGGAATATCATTATCTTCTATTCTTTCTCTAATTCCTGCAAGAATAATAATAGATATAGTGAAGCCTGCAGCTGTTCCAAAACCAGCGACAACACTTGTGATGAAATTATAATGATTCTGTACATTCGTCAAAGCCACACCAAGTACGGCACAGTTTGTTGTAATCAGTGGTAAATAAACACCTAGAGACTGATACAGCCCTTGTGAATATTTCTTTAAGAATAATTCTACTAATTGGACAAGTGCTGCAATAATAAGAATAAACGCAATTGTTTCTAGATATTCTACATGGAATTTCACTAATAATCGATAAAGAAGTGAGGTGACAGCTGAGGCAATCGTAATAACGAATATTACGGCACCTCCCATACCTGCTGCTGTTTCTATTTTCTTAGAAACACCTAAGAATGGACATAAGCCTAAGAATTGAGATAAAACAACATTATTGACTAATGAGACACTAATTAAAGTTAAAAGTAATGTTTTCATCATTTCTGCGCCTCCTTCTTGTATTCTTCAAAGCAAGTAATACCATGACAATGTGTGCAATCTCCGCCACATTCTAGTGTAGACGAATGTTCAATGTTGGTTGCGCTTGGTAGTTTTAATTTATTTTGTATCGCGGTTAACATAGATAAGACAAAGAATGCCCCTGGAGCCATGATAAAAATAGAAATAGGTTCATAGGCTTTTGGCATGATTGTATAACCAAAAGCAGTACCAGCACCTAAAAGTTCTCTCACGAGTCCAATACAAGTAAGGGCTAAAGTAAATCCTAAACCCATACCTACACCATCTAATATAGAAAGAATAGGATTATTCTTAGATGCAAATGCTTCTGCACGACCTAGAATAATACAGTTAACCACAATAAGAGGAATATAAATACCTAATGTATCATATAAAGATGGAAGATTTGCCTGTAATAGGAGCTGTACAACTGTCACAAGAGTTGCCACGATGACTATATAAGCTGGAATTCTAACACGTTCAGGAATAATCTTACGTAATGCGGAAATCACAAAGTTACTCATAATAAGTACAGCCATTGTCGTGAGTCCCATACCCATCCCACTCATAGCTGAAGTTGTGACAGCAAGAGTTGGACACATACCTAACATTAAGACAAATGTAGGATTTTCTTTAATAATGCCATTATAGACTGGCTTGATATATTTATTCATGTTGTCCATCACCTTTCAACAGATCATAGAAATCAAGCGCACCATTGACACCATTTGTGACAGCTTTAGAAGTGATAGTGGCACTAGAAAGAGAATCAATTTCATTATCTTTCTCTTTACCTGTTTTAGTAATGACAAATGAATCCACCTTCTTATTCAAATATTGTAATCTAAAAGATTCATTCTTCGCGTTCATACCAAGCCCCACTGTTTCATTAATAGATAAGATTTCTACACCTTTAATCTGTTTATTTAAATCAATTCCAATAATAAGTTCTATTTCACCACCAAAGCCATCTTTATCAGTTACCTGGATAACATAGCCTTGTAGTTTATTATCTTTATAAGCCCCTAAAGCATTAGTGATTTCAATACCATTTTTACCATAATCTTTTGTAAGAAGCTTTGGACTCTGTTGAATGAGTTTGCTGTAATCTGCCTTGAAATCATCTGCTTCACTCATAACCTGCTTATAGGCAAGAAGCTTTGTTTCTTCCTGTTTTGCGGCTATTTTATCTTTTGTAGAATTATAAACAAAACCAAGGAGACATCCAGATACAATAGTAATGATAAATAAGATGCATGTATCCTTGACGATTCTCTTTATATTCATGATACCACCGCCTTCTTTGTTTTATAGAGAAGTGTATATTTCTCAATAAGAGGTACAACAAGATTTCCTAGAATAATCGCATAAGAAACACCTTCTGTGGTTGTCCCAAAGAATCTAAATAAACCAGTGAGTATTCCTATTAAAATACCAAAAATAATCTGGCCTTCAAAATTAATAGGTGTTGTCACATAATCAGTGGCCATAAAGAAGCAGCCAAGCATTAAGCCTCCACCACATAACTGGCATGCGAGATAATAGAAATCAAAACGGAATGGTGAAAAAATAAGAGTAAAGAGTGAGAAAGAAAGAAGATAAGCCACTGGTATAGTTGGTTTAATGACTCTCTTTACTAACATATAAGCGCCACCTAGTAAAATCATCAGAGTGGATGTTTCACCAATAGTCCCTGCTGTTGTACCGATAAATAAACGGAACAAGTCATAATGAGATCTCGTTTCAAGAATTGCGAGTGGCGTTGCAGTAGTGACACCATCAAAGACGAAATTTGTCATTCGACCAGTAAATGAAATAAGCAAGAAACAGCGTGCTGCCAAGGCAGGATTCATAAAATTCTGTCCTAGTCCACCATATAACTGTTTTACGATTATAATCGCAAATAGAGCACCAATGATTGGTATCCATAAAGGAACAGTGGATGGAAGATTTAATGCAAGAATGAGTCCTGTTACAATCGCAGAACAATCCTTGATTGTAATAGGCTTCTTCATAAAGTATTCAAATAGATATTCAGATAATACACAACTAAGTACTGATACAACGACTATAAGTGCTGCATTTAACTTAAATTGATAAATACCATAAAGTGTTGCAGGCATCAATGCGATAATGACATCAATCATAATACGTGTTGTATCTGTTTGATCACGTACATGAGGTGATGATGATGTATGTAATAGTTTATTCATAACATTCCCCTACTTTCTTTTAAGAGATGCAACAGTTGACTTACATTTTCTAATAGCCTGCGTCATATTTCTTTTTGCAGGACATACATAACTGCAGCATCCACATTCTATACATTCCATACCATTCAGTTGTATGAATGTATTGATATCATTCTTCAAAGAAGCCTGATAAAGCTTTTGAGGAATAAGATGACCTGGACAGGCATCTATACAGCGTCCACATCTAATACAAGCAGTAGGCGTATTTAATGCCACTTCATCATGAGTAAAAGCAAGAATAGAACTGCTTGTCTTTACGGCAGGAATATGAAGAGAAATAAGTGAACTACCCATCATTGGACCTCCACTGATGATTTTCTCTACATTCTCTTTCAAACCACCACGTGATTCAACAATAAACTGGAAATCAGTTCCTACAGGAACCTCTACATTACAAGGTATATTTACTCCATCTCCTGTAAGAGTCATGACTGTAGAAATTAAAGGACGATCATATTTAATCGCATCTCTAAGCGCAAGAACTGTGGCCACATTATCTACAATACAACCCACATCAAGAGGAAGCATCTTTGAATTGAGTCTTCTTCCAGTCAATGCTTCTATCAACATTCTTTCTCCACCCTGTGGATATTTGGTCTTCAATACTTTAACGCTTATTCTTTCTTCATGTGCGCATAGTTTTTCTAATGTATGAATCGCTTCTTTCTTATTATCTTCGATTCCAATATAGCCTACAGCATGAGGATAAAGAGTTAACATGATCTTTAATCCTTCAATCAGTTCTTTAGATCTTTCAAGCATCAAACGATAGTCAGATGTAAGATAAGGCTCACACTCAGCTCCATTCACAATAACATATTCTATTTTTTCTGGTTCTCTTACATTGAGCTTCACATGTGTTGGAAACCCTGCCCCACCTAGGCCAACTACACCTGCATTTTTTACTTTTTCTATCTTTTCTTCAAAAGTAAGTGTATCAATATTATTTTCATGTGCCTCATAATCCGATGTATAATTTCCATCATTTTCTATAACGACTGCATCCTGATAATGACCTGATGCATCCTGTCTTTTTTCAATACGTTTCACTATTCCTGACACAGAAGAAATAATATTTGCGGAAACATAACCACCCGCCTGAGCAATCAATGTACCTACATGTACTTCATCTTTAACCTTTACTACAGGAATACTTGGTGCACCAATATGCTGTTTCATTAAAAAAACAACCTCCTGGCTGGCTTCTAATTTTTCTATTTGTTTATCTTTCGTATATTCTTTTCCATCATAGGGATGAACGCCACCTCTAAAAGTAATCATATTTCAAATCTCCTTTAATACTATTTTAGGACGATATGAGAAAAAATGAAAGCCTTTACATTAAGTTAATTTATTCACTAAACGTTTATAAATTCACATAAAAAAAGACCATGCATTAAGCATGGTCGAAGCAAGTATTAGTCTAAATCAGCACCGTTAGATTCAAATACTTTCTTGATATAATTATAAGATTTCTTTGGAATACGTTTCATATCTCTTAAATCTTTATTTGTTCTATTAACATAAACAAATCCATAACGCTTATCCATATTACACATACTAGCTAGGATATCAATTGGTCCCCAAGTAATATAACCTAAGCAGTCTACACCATCTTCAAACATTGCGTTTTCCATTTCACGGATATGGTCTCTATGATAGTTGATACGATAATCATCTTCGATTGTACGACCTTCAGCAAGCATTTTATCTACTTCTTCCTGAGTCATATCTTCACGCCATCCAATACCGTTTTCAAGTACGAATACTGGTAAACCTGTTCTATGATGTAAATCATTTAAAGTCCATCTAAATCCAACTGGATCGATTTCCCAATGCCATTCATTGGCTTCACAATGAGGATTCTGGATCTGCTGTTCATTCACACAGTCACAAGCTGGTCTTTCATAATCAAAGACACCAGTCTTCACTGTATTAGAACGATAATAAGAGAATGCGATATAGTCTACAGTATATTTTAATAGTTCTTCATCGCCTTCTTCAAATGTAGGCATCCATCCACGATTTTCTAAGTAAGCATTCCAGTAATCAGGATATTTACCCTGAGCAAATGTATCAACAAGATAACCATTTAATAAATTATAAGCCTGAGTTGCGAATAAATTATTTTCCGGGCTGTTGTCATATGCATAAATATTAGTGATTGCACCCATACCACAGAACTTAGCATCTGGCTGCATTTCTCTTAAAGCACGTACTGCTTTACAATGAGCCATCATAACATTGTGATTTACCTGGTATAAATGTTTAGGAAGACTTACACCTTCAGGAATTTCTTCAGCGTTAGAAACTCTTAACATCATTGAATGAAGGTTCTGTTCATTGAATGACATCCAATGTTTCACTCTATCACCGAATCTTTCAATACAAACTTTTGCATATCTTTCAAAACAGTCTACAACATATCTTGAAGCAAAACCATTGTAGTTCTTTACAAGATGATAAGGCATATCGAAATGTACTAAAGTGATCATTGGTTCAATGCCTGCAGCAAGTAGCTTATCAATTAAATCACTGTAGAACTTTACACCTTCTTCGTTTACTGGTTCATCTAATGTACCATTAGGAATGATACGGCTCCAGCAGATTGAGAAACGATAGAAGTTGAATCCCATACCTTTCATTAAAGCAATATCTTCATCATAACGAGTGTATTCATCAATTGCATCATTCCAGTCAGAGAATTCAGGGTTCATAGGTCTTACGTCATAGATACAAACACCCTTTCCACCTTCGTTTCTGTGTCCTTCAGTCTGGAATGATGATACTGAACCACCCCAGTAAAAATCTTTTGGCATTTTTCTTTCCATTTTATGTGTCTCCTTTATCTTATGAACTCATTTTATCAATCACACCTCATATATGTAAACTGTTTCAAGGTTGATTATTATGACGTTTCATAAAAGATGTAAAAAGAGGACAATTAATGAAACTCCGTTTCATTAATTCAAAAGAAGATACTTGAGATAGTTTTTAATATCCTGTCTTTTGGCTTCTATCTGAAGATAGATATAATCATCACGATAGTCAATCTGTTCCACATAGGTATGCTCATAGAGATATTTGAAATCTTCCCCCTTATCATAAGGAATACCTAATTGGAAAGTTTCATAATCCTTAAAGAGGATATGACTTATTTCATCTTCTAACAAATCTAAACCAATCTTTTCCTTCGCAGATATAAAAACATAAGGAGTTACAGGATGTACATAACCATACTTATTTAAATCGACCTTGTTGTACACATAGATCATAGGTGTATTTTCAACACCTAATTCTTCTAATACCTTATTGGTTGTATCAACCTGTAATTGATAATCTTCAAAACTTGAATCAACAACATGGAGTAATAAATCTGCTTCTTTCACTTCTTCTAAAGTGGAACGAAATGCCTGAATCAGATTGTGTGGTAAACGTTCAATAAAACCAACTGTATCAGTAAGCAAACATGTATGATTCTTAATCTTTATATTTCTAGTAGAAGTCTGTAATGTTGCAAACAACATATCCTTCTCAAATACTTTTTTCTCTTTATTTTGACATAAGGTATTGAGTAAAGTAGACTTCCCACTATTTGTATAACCTACTAAGGCAATTACAGGGACATTATTACGTTTACGTCTTTCTCTTTGTGTTTGTCTTTGTTTTACAATCTGTGCGAGTTCTTTTCTAGAACGGGACAACTTTATAGAGATAATACGACGATCTAACTCAATCTGTTTTTCACCAGATCCTCTAAACCCAGAACCACCTTGCTGATGTGACATATGTTCCTGCATTCCTGCAAGTCTTGGTAATAAATATTGGTCTCTGGCTATTTCTACCTGTAATTTTGCTTCTTTTGTCTGTGCACGCTGTTCAAATATACGAAGAATTAAATCTGTACGATCTGTTACTTCTGTTTGTAATTGGTCAGTAAGGTTCTTTACCTGTAATGGAGATAGTTCATCATCAAAGATAACCATTTCTCCATCTAATCTTAATCTGATTTCTTCTATTTTACCTTTACCAATATACGTGGCAGGATTAATTTTTTCTAATTTCTGAGTAACAACATCTTCTACTTCAATATCACATGCAATACATAATGATTTGAGTTCATCTACGTAGAAGGGATTGTCCGATGTTATAACTAATATAGCTTTATTCATATAATAAAAGAAGAATTCCTTTCTTTAAACTTTTACTCATTATAACATGAGTTTTAGAAAAGAATTCTTTTAATGTTTATAAACCGTCAGTATATTTATTTAGTGAGGAGAAGAACGATATATTAATAGTCATAGCTATCAATGGTTGTTTACAAGCTTACCTTATGGATATCTCAAGTTATAATGATTAACTTCTGGTTCTATATTACAAAGGAGGATTTCTGCTCCCTCTCATTTAATTATTTAGGTAATACTACAAACATATAGTTTTCATCACCCATATCAAGTCTGTAATAATAATCACCTACCTGATTAGGACCATCCATTGAATCCGCAAGTAATGAAAGCCATTCTGTTGAAGAATGATCTTCTTCTGATAGAGTTCTCAACAAAACAATGGACCATAAATAGAAATCAGTTTTTTCTACACTTGTATCAGAACGACATGCAATTGTCTCTAGTTAGTGATTATCTAGAGAATACAATAACATATACTGAATATCTGTTGTGATTCCATTATCTTTGATATCATACACAATACCTAGATTTCCACTTGAACAAAGTATAGAATGAATCGATACATCATATTTTGAAGAATAAGAGTCTTGCATTTTCTTATTTACTTCAGCCGGATTTTTTTATAAACCCCTTCTGTATGAAAATCACTTTAGATAACTTAAAACAATTATTCATTAAACAGTTATAATTTACATTGACAAAAAAAGACACCAATTTTGTGGATGTTTAAATCCTTAAGTTGATGTCTTTGAACTCTTTTTGATTCAATTATTCTCCAAAATATCTATCTAATAAACCTTTTAATGCCTTACCATGTCTTGCTTCATCTCTTGCCATTTCATGAACTGTATCATGAATTGCATCTAAGTTGTTCTTTTTAGCACATGTAGCAAGTTCAACTTTACCTGCAGTTGCACCAAATTCACAGTCTACACGCCAAGCTAAGTTATCCTTAGTAGTTGCTTTCATATTTGGTTCTAAGTCTTCACCTAACATTTCAGCAAACTTAGCAGCATGTTCTGCTTCTTCATAAGCTGCTTTTTCCCAATATAAACCAATTTCAGGATAACCTTCTCTATGTGCGATTCTAGCCATACATAAGTACATACCAACTTCTGAACATTCACCTTCAAAGTTTGCTTTTAACTGATTAAAGATATATTTTTTATCTTCATCACTGATATCAGGATTATTTTTTACAGTCTTAGCATAAATACCATATTCATGTTCAGCAGCTAATTTCATTTCACCTTTTACTTCTTCAAACTGATCACCGCTTACATGACATACTGGGCATTCAGCTGGTGCTGCATCTCCTTCATAAACATATCCACACACTTTACATCTAAATTTTGCCATATTCTTTTCTCCTTTTTAATTCCTTATTAGGAATGATTACTATTTAAGTATAACATATAATTCTATAATGTCAATGGATTTGACTTTTCATTGTAAACAAAATCTGATTCCAATGTGATAATGTCTCAATGTATCCAAGTTGATAATGTCCCAATTGGGACATTATCAACTTGCCGTGTTAAACTATAGCCTCCGAGGGAGGTTATTATGAGAAAGGTTGAATTGAGAATGAATGAGCAGAATAAGTATGAAATAATCAAGAAACTTGTAGAAACAAATGGAAATAAGAAGAGAGCAGCTACTAGACTTGGCTGTACTGTAAGAACTATCAATAGACTTATCATTAAATATAAGGAACAGGGAAAGAAGGGTTTCGTGCATGGCAACCGTGGAAGACTGCCTGCTTCTGCAGTTCCTTTGGACATGAAGAATAAGATCATCTCCCTTTATATCAATGATTTCTCTGATGCAAACTTCACTCACTTCTGTGAAATTGTAGAAAGTGACTTCGGTATAAAGATAAGTGATACTACTCTCAACAGCTGGATGAGAGCTGAGGATGTGCTCTCTCCAAAGGCCAGAAGAAAAACAAAGAAAGCATTGAAGAAAAAACTTAAGGACAGAATGAATGACACTGCTTCTGAAAAGGTTAGGAATGAGATAAAGGAATCAATCAATATACTTGATTAACAGGATGCACATCCAAGACGTCCTAGATCAAAGTATGAGGGTGATATGATACAGATGGATGCATCATC
>NZ_DBPF01000078.1:2815-6544 GCF_002299355.1 Catenibacterium sp. UBA627 | reverse complement strand
AGCTGCCAGGTCCTTTTTTTTATTTAAAAATAGCCTATAAAATGCTATTTTTTATTTTGTAGAAACAAACTTAAATGACTATCATTCAATATTCATTCATGCTATAATGAACCCGATTATAGAAAAGAAGGAAAGGTGAATTGTATGATTGGTTTTTACAACTATACAGTCATTCTAACATATTGTAGTTTAATCAGTGCGATTGTTGGAACTCACTTCGCATTTGAACACAATTATGTTTTGGCATTATTCTGTCTTATGCTTTGTGGTTTTTTTGATTCTTTCGATGGTATCGTTGCACGTTCAAAAAAGGACAGAACAGAAGAAGAAAAGAAGTTTGGTATTCAGATTGATTCTCTTGTAGATTTAATCAGTTTTGGTGTTTATCCTGCAATCATTGCCTATTCAATGGGATTCAAAAGTTTCCCTTGTTTAATCATCTTTATTATATATATTCTTGGTGCTGTCATTCGTCTAGGATATTTTAATGTAATGGAGGATATGAGACAGCAGCAGACTACTGAAAAAAGAAAATATTATCAGGGATTACCTGTTACATCTTCATGTCTAATTTTTCCAATGATTTACTGTTTAACAGTATGTCTTTCAGTGCCTCAGGTTCAGTTTGTTTATTTAATTGGACTACTAGTTGTAGGTATTCTATTTGTAGCTAACATTAAAGTAATCAAGCCTGACTTTAAGGGTGTCCTAGGTCTTATTGGCTTTGGTATTATCCTTTTAATCTTGTTATTAAAGGTGTTATATTAATCTAGTATGGCAATATTCAAACGTAATGGTGAAAAATTAGATTATGATCAGTCTCAGGATTTATTCTTAGAGAAATTATACGGATCACTTGCAGGAAGATGCTTACTGAAAGTACTCACTCAACCTGTTATTACTGAACTTGGTGGGGCTTTTATGAATTCTTCTTTATCTAAAGGACAAATCAAGTCTTTTGTAGAGAAGAATAATATCGATTTGAATTTATATGAATCACAGGACTATCATTCTTACAATGATTTCTTTACACGTACTATTAAAGAGGGTGTAAGACATATTGATGAGGATGAAAGTGCATTGATTGCGCCTTGTGATAGTAAGTTGACTGTTTATCCTATTGCAGATTCATTACAGCTTAAAATCAAGAATTCATTTTATACAATTGAAGACTTATTAATGAGTCCTACACTCGCTGATGAATATAGAGGCGGTCTATGTCTTGTATTTAGACTTACAGTAGATGATTATCATCACTATCATTTTATAGATGATGGGACTGCAGAAAAGGATCACTTTATTAAAGGTATATTTCATACAGTTAATCCGATTGCTAGCGATTATTATCCTATCTATAAAACAAATAGCCGTTCTTATACAGTTCTACATACAAAACATTTCGGTGATGTAGTCCAGATGGAAGTAGGGGCTATGATGGTAGGTAAGATTACAAATCTTCATAAACAGTCATTTAAACGTGGTGAAGAAAAAGGCTACTTTGAATTTGGCGGCAGTACGGTTGTCTTATTCATTAAGAAGGATGTAGTAGAGATTGATGAAGATATTCTCAATCACTCAAAAAATGAAGATGAAGTACGTGTTCTCATGGGAGAACGTATCGGTACACTAAAATAGTGAGAAGGTGAATACCTTCTCATTCTTTTTGTTTTGTTTAAAGAGTTTTATGATATAATTAAGAATGCGAATAAGGAGGTTATGTGATGGGCAAAGTAATCGCAATTACAAACCAAAAAGGTGGCGTAGGAAAAACTACCACTAGTATTAATTTATGTGCAGCACTTGCACTTATGAAGAAGAAAGTATTACTTGTAGATATGGACGCTCAGTCTAATGCGACGCAGGGTATTGGAATCGATCGTTCTAGTTTAGAAAAAACAACTTATGATGTACTTATTGATGAAGTACCTATTGAGTCAATTATCAAACATAGTGAAATCCCACATCTAGATGTGGCACCTGCAAGCATTGACTTAGCGGGTGTAGAAGTACAATTATCAGCTGTACCAAAGGGAAGGGAAAAACGTTTAAGAAAGGCTATGGATAGTGTCAGAAATCAATATGATTATATTATCATTGATTGTCCACCTGCCTTAGGTTTATTAAACACAAATGCCCTCACAGCTGCGGATAGTGTTTTAATTCCTGTACAGTGTGAATATTATGCACTAGAAGGTTTAACACAGCTATTAAATACTATTTTATTAACACAGTCAGTATTTAATCGTAATCTGACAATTGAAGGTGTGTTATTAACTATGCTTGATTCACGTACTAATTTAGGTGTAGAAGTAACACAGGAAGTACGTAAATACTTTAAAGACAAAGTTTATAAAACAGTGATACCTAGAAATGTAAAGTTATCAGAAGCACCTTCTGCAGGTCTTTCAATCTTTGATTATGATTCACGTAGCGAAGGCGCTAAGTCTTACGCAAGACTTGCGAAAGAGGTGGTGAGCAGAAATGGCAGGTAAGAAAAAACGCTTAAGTAAAGGATTAGATGCAATCTTTGATACAACATCTACTGGTGGAGATCTTCAATCAATGATTTCTGCGATTGAAAGTAATTCTAATGAATTCACTCAAGAAAAAGTTTCTATTGATTTAATCAGACCTAATCCTTATCAGCCTAGAAAGCACTTTGATCAGGATAAACTGAATGAATTAGCACAGTCTATTAAGGAACATGGTATCTTACAGCCAATTCTATTAAAGAAATCTATTCACGGTTATGATATCGTAGCTGGTGAAAGAAGATTTAGAGGAGCGAATATTGCTGGATTAACTGAAGTACCTGCAATCATTGTAGACTTCACTGATGATCAGATGATGGAAATTGCGCTTCTCGAAAACATTCAGAGAGAAGATCTTAATGCGATTGAAGAAGCACAAGCTTATAAAGCCATGATGGATAAGATGCATCTGACTCAAGAAGAATTAGCTGGTCGTATTGGTAAATCAAGAACTCATGTGACTAATACTTTAAGACTTCTTAATATCAATGAGAAGCTCCAGCAGTATATTCTAGAAGGTATTCTTTCTATGGGACATGTTAGACCGTTAGTTGGTTTAGATGATGAAACAGCTCTTAAAATCGCCAATCGTGCCATTAAAGAGAAACTTTCTGTACGTCAAGTAGAAGATATAGTCAGAGGCTATAAACTTGCTCAGAAACGTAAAAATGCGCCTAAAAAAGAAAAGAATACAACTTATACATATGCTGAAGATTTACTAAGAAAGAAGTTCCGCACAAAAGTAAAGGTTGAAGAAAAAACAATTACCCTTAAATATTCTGATACAGAAGACCTAAATCGTATTCTAGAAATCATGGGTGTAATAGAAGATATCTAAAGAACAGGAAACTGTTCTTTTTTCAATTCTAGGAAATCTCAATGTTTAATTTAGATTCGATGTATAATAAACATGAAAGAAGAGGACACATAATATGAAACAATTTCCAGAAGGATTTTTATGGGGCGGAGCTGTTGCTGCCAATCAGTATGAAGGTGGATGGAAGGAAGGCGGTAAAGGGATTACTGTCTCAGACTGTGCTAGAAGCCATTTAGATGTAGATGTACAGGACTATAAGAAACAAAATGAAGTCACTACAGCTGATATCGAAGAAGCATTAAACACACAGGATGAAGTATACTATCCAAAAAGACATGGTGCAGATGGATATCACCATTACAAAGAAGATATTAAGTTATT
>NZ_DBPF01000078.1:0-2734 GCF_002299355.1 Catenibacterium sp. UBA627 | reverse complement strand
GAAGAAGGCTTAAAGTTCTATGATGATGTATTTGATGAATGTTTAAAATATGGTATTGAACCATTAGTCACTATTTCTCACTATGAACCACCTATTAATCTTGTATTAAATTATGATGGATGGTATTCAAGAGAAGTCATCGATATGTTTGTACGTTATTGTGAAGTGATTGTAGATAGATATAAGGATAAAGTAAAATACTGGCTTACTTTTAATGAAGTAGACTCTATGATCAGACACCCATATACTACAGGTGCACTTATTAAAGATCGTTTCCCAGGTAAGAACTTCAATGAAGTCATCTTCCAGGCAATGCATCATCAGTTTGTAGCTAGTGCACTTGCAACTAAGATCGTGCATGAAGCAAGACCTGATGCAAAAGTAGGTTGTATGTTAACAAAGCTTACTTACTACCCATACACATGTAAACCTGAAGATGTTTTACAGGCACAGCAGGATATGAGAAGTACATATTGTTATAGCGATACACAGGTATTTGGTGAATATCCAGCATACTTATTATCTAAATTCAAGAATGAAGGCATCAATATCAAGATGGAACCAGATGACTTAAAGATTATGAAGGAATATCCAGTTGATTTCGTTTCATTCTCTTATTATTCATCTAGCTGTGTTGCTAAAGATGACAATGGTTTAAAGAAGACAGCAGCTAACACTAATGTGGCTATTAAGAATCCATATATTCCATCATCTGACTGGGGATGGCAGATTGACCCTATTGGTTTAAGAATCTCTTTAGTAGACTTATATGACCGTTATAGAAAGCCATTATTCGTAGTAGAAAATGGTTTAGGCGCTAAGGATGAATTAGTGAATGGCACTGTAGATGATCAGTATAGAATTGATTACTTCGATGCACACTTTAAAGAAATGTATAATGCGATTGTAGAAGATGGTGTAGACCTCATGGGTTATACATCTTGGGGATGTATTGATATTGTTTCTGAATCTACAAAACAGATGTCTAAACGTTATGGTTTCATCTATGTAGATTGTGATGATCTAGGTAATGGTACTTATAAACGTTATAAGAAGAAATCATTTGATTATTACAAACATGTTATTGAAACAAATGGTGCATGCTTATTTGAAGATTAAAGGTAGTGTTTTACTACCTTTTCTTTATGTCGAAAGAATGGTATTATTGAATGGTAAAGAAGTGAGGTATATATGAGAGAAAATTATGATGTAATTGTAGTAGGTGCTGGTCCAGCAGGAATTATGGCAAGTTATGAATTCGTATTAAAGAATCCTAACTTATCAGTATTATTAATTGATAAAGGAAGAGCAGTGACTGCAAGACATTGTCCTATCAAAGATAAGAAGATCAAACAGTGTCCAGTTATCAAGGATAATGAACCAGGCTGTTTACCAGCATGTTCTATTACATGTGGATTTGGTGGTGCTGGTGCTTATTCTGATGGTAAGTTTAATATTACAAGTGAATTTGGTGGATGGCTTACTGATTATCTTCCAGCAAATGAAGTAGAAGATGTAATTCGTTATGTAGATAGCTTATATTTAAAGCATGGGGCAACTAAAGATATTACTGACCCAACTACAGATAAAGTAAAAGAAATTGAACACAGAGGCTATGCAGTCGGATTAAAGTTATTACGTGCTAAGGTCAGACATTTAGGTACAGAAGAAAACTTACGTATCATGACTGAAATGCAGGAAGTATTAAAGGAACATATTGATATCCAGTTTAATACAGAAGTAGAAGATATTATTGTAGAAGATAATACAATCAAGGGTATCAAGCTTGCAAAAGGTGATATCATTACAGCCTCTAAAGTATTACTTGCACCAGGTAGAGATGGTGCGACATGGCTGGATGCTGTCTTTAAGAAACATGGCTTAGATCTCTATAACAACCAGGTAGATATTGGTGTACGTGTAGAAACATCTAATATCGTTATGGATGAAATCAATAAGAACTTATATGAAGGTAAGTTCATCTATAACACATCTGTAGGTACAAGAGTAAGAACATTCTGTTCAAACCCTAGTGGACATGTTGTAATAGAAAACCATGAAGGGACAATGATGGCCAATGGACATGCTTATCATGATCCTAAATTAGGGTCTGACAATACTAACTTTGCATTATTGGTATCTCATGTATTCTCTGAACCATTTAACCAGCCTAATGAATTTGCCCATCAGGTGGCTCAATTAGCAAACAAGCTTTCAAATGGTTCTATCATCGTACAGAGATATGGTGATATTCAAAAGGGTAGAAGAACAACTGAAAAGCGTTTAAAAGAAGGTTATACAGTGCCTACATTACCAGAAGCTGTTCCAGGTGATTTAGGTCTTGTATTACCATACAATACAATGAAATCAATCGTAGAAATGATTGAAGCATTAGATCACGTGACACCAGGTATTGCGAATGAACATACATTACTTTATGGTGTAGAAGCTAAATTCTATAGTGCAAGACCAAAGGTAAGAGAAGGATTTGAAACTCTTGTAGATGGTTTATATGTTGCTGGTGATGGTGCAGGATTAACACGTGGACTTGCTCAGGCAGGTGCTAATGGAATCTTAGTTGCAAGAGATATTATTAAAAGATTAGGAGAATAATGATGGAATACGGATTACATGATATTATTGAAATGAAAAAACCTCATCCATGTAAGAAATCCACACAATGGGAAATCGTAAGAATGGGTGCGGACATTAAAGTGAAATGCATGGGTTGCGG
>NZ_DBPF01000033.1:0-11678 GCF_002299355.1 Catenibacterium sp. UBA627 | reverse complement strand
GTCATGTATACTGATGTCGAAGGATTGTTACTTTAAGTAGGCAAGACCGTCATTCACACGCCCTTTTTAGGGTACAGTGAATGCGGTCTTTTTTTTGTTTCAATCCATCAAATTAAAGAGTGGAGGTGAAATCTGTAGTCTTATCAACAAAGAAAGAGGTGAAATCATGAAAGGGAAAAAAATTGTTGAAGTAGGCTTAGCTGCAATTATTGCGTTATCGGGAGTTGCTTCTGCAGCTGCACCAGCTTTTGCGGCACCTAATGTGATTTATCCGAATGTACAAAGCTATACAAAGGATTCAGACACATTTACATTGCCAAAGAAAAGCCGTTTACTTGTGCTTTCAAATGAAAAGACACTTAATAATGAAGTGTTATTACGTGATTTGAAACGTGCAAGTTCGCAGTTAGCAGACAGAGGTGTTTTATCAGAAGCACCACAGATTGTTTTTGGTACAATAGAAAATGCTGCAGACAATGACATCATTGTAAAAATGGGAACTAATCCAGATTTAACTGGCAAAAATGATGCTTATGCAGTAGATATTAAAAATAATATTACTATTTCTGCAGAAGATGAAACAGGAATCTATTATGGTTTAACATCTGTAATCCAGATGTTAATTGAAGGTGATAATGTTTTAACTAAGGGAAATATTGTTGACTATTCTGATGTTGAAGACCGCTCATTCCATTTGGACTGTGCAAGAAAGTTCTTCACAAAGGATTGGATCATTTCATTAATTAAAGATTTATCTTGGCAGAAATACAATTCAATTCAGCTTCATTTCTCTGAAAACGAAGGTTTCAGATTACAGAGTGATACTCTTGAAGCAATTGATGGTTTCAAGTATGTAAACAACCAGTATCTCACTAAACAGGATATGTTAGAAATTATTCAGGTTGCAAATGAATATCATATCGAAGTTATCCCATCTTTAGACTCTCCAGGTCACCTTGGTGCAGTTCTAAGATATTTACCATCTGATTATAGCTGTGCAAGCTTATTCCCATCTGATGGTAGAAGAGCACAGTGCTTCAATATCTTTACAAATGACGAAGCACGCGGTTTCTTAATCGATTTAATGACTGAATTTATCGATTTCTTCTCAGAAGCTGGATGTAAGAGATTTAACATTGGTGGAGATGAATTCTTAGAAAAATTCTCTAACTTCTCTAATGAACAGTATGTACAGATCATGGAATACTTCAATGAAGTATCTGCAATCGCTAAGTCAAAGGGTATGACTCCTAGAACTTGGAACGATGGTGTGATGTATGGAAACTATACTGGATATAAGTTAGATCCAGATATCGAAATCTGTTATTGGGCTGCTCCACAGAACTGTGCAAGTATCGAAAAGTTTGTACAGAATGGTAATAAAGTTATCAACTTCTCTGATATTTACATGTATTATGTATTATCTTCTTGGTGGTTACAGAATGCATGTCCTGAAGGAGATAGAATTTATAGAGAATGGAATCCAGGTAAGTTCTCTACATTACAGGGTGGTATTCCACAGACTTATAAGAAACCATACGCAAACTTTATTAAAGGTGGTTCTTATGCTATTTGGTGTGACGTTCCAGGTTATATGACACAGGATTCAGTGGCAAATAACATCTTCTATAGAACTCGTGCAACTGCTTATAAGATGTGGAACACATCAGATTCAATGCCTGAATATGCTGATGTAAAGAAGGCATTTGATAAGATTGGACGCGTTCCTGGTTATAAGAGCGTCTTACCAGAACCAGGTCAGGTTCTTTATGAAGGACAGTCTGTTGCACTTACAATTGAATACAAGAATGAATTTGGACAGACAATTGAACCTACAGAAACTTTATATGGCTTAAAGGACAATGAATACACTATTGAACCTAAGGAACTTTATGGCTATAAGTTCGAAAAGGCAAGTGAATCATTAACAGGCGTATATAAAGAAAATAAAACAATCACTTTAACTTATAAGACATTTACTGATAAGGAAGCATTAATCAAAGAAGTGAATAATGCACTCGTGATTAAAGATTATATTCCTGAAACAGTGAAGGAATATAAGGAAGCTCTAGACGTTGCGAAAGACGTTAAAGAAGATCCTTCAGCAGGACAGAAGAAAGTTGATGAAACATTAGCTGCACTTCGTACTGCAAAAGAAAAAGCTGTAAAGGCTAAATTTTATAAGTTATATGTAGAAGCTTATTATCCAGTAAGTGATGCGGCTTATGCATCTGGATATCAGGCTTATATGAATGCCGTTAATAACGGAAAGAACACTCTTAAAGATGAAAACTTAGATGTTGAAACAGCTGAAGCTGCCTATAACAACATCATGAATGCAAAGAAAGCATTAATTAAGAAAGCTGCAGACAAGCCTACTATTTCTGCAACTAAGGGATACTATAGCTGGTACTCATACAACAAGATGATTGATGGTAACCGTAATTCTAAGTGTTGGTTTGGTGCTGACCAGACAGCTGGTGATGAAGTATTATTCACATTCCCAGGTAAAGTAAAATTATCAGGTGTGAATGTTGTACAGGCAGACCAGGGTGATATCTTACGTGATGCTGAAGTCCAGATTTCTGCTGATAAGGTAAACTGGACAACAGTAGGTACATTAAAGGGTACAGATCCATTAGAAAAGAGATTTGACTTTGATGCACAGGAAGTTAAGTATGTAAGAATCTTCATCAATTCTGGATATGGAGCTTGGTATCAGATTTCTGAAGTTGAGTTCGTATTAGAAGCCATTGGTGAAGATACTACATTAAAAGATTTAATTGAAAAAGCTAAGGAAGAAGATTTAGAAGGCAAGACAATTGCATCTAGAGATGAATTCTTAGAAGCACTTATTGAAGCTCAAAAAGCATTAGTGGCTGAAGATATCAAGAATGAAGCAGTTATTAACCGCTTAAAGAAGGCTATCGAAGGATTAGTTGATGCACCTGTAGTGAATACAGATGCTCTTGATGAAGCAATTGCTAAGGCTGATGCTTTAACTGAAGAAGAAGTAAATAAAGCAATTAAGAAGAACGTAGAAGTATTCAACAAAGCATTGGCTGATGCTAAGGCTGTTCTTGCTAAAGATGCTTCTCAGGAAGAAGTAAATGAAGCTGCTAAGGCATTAAATGATGCATTAGACGGATTAAAGGTTCTTAGAGGTAATCCAGAAGCTTTAAATGCAGCTCTTGAAGCTGTTAGTAAGAAAGATGAAAGCAAATATACTGCTGAATCTTGGGCAGCATTAATGGCTGTAGTAGAAGAAGTAAAGGCTATTGACTTAGAAAATGTAACTCAGAAAGAAATTGATGAAGCTGTAGCTAAGTTAAATAAAGCAGTAGATGCATTAGAAGAAAAGGTTGTTATTGAACCGGAAAAACCAACTGTTCCAGAAAAACCATCTGAAAAACCTACTGAAAAGCCAACTGAAAAACCAACAGAAAAGCCAACTACAAAACCAGAAGATAAGAAGGATGATACTGTTAAGACAGGTGATTCTACTATGATTGCTGGTATGTTCGCTCTCATGACTGCATCAGCTGTAGTTTATATCTATTTAAAAAGAAAGAAAGCTTAATAAATAAAACAAGAGGCAGCAAAGCCTGCCTCTTACTTGATAGGGAAAAATGAAAATGAATACAAATAATATGAAACGTATGTTAATGAGCGTTATGCTCGTTTCTTCTATGACTCTTTCAAGTGGTGCTATAGTTGCACAGGCCTACAATGGGACGCCTGCAATTGCTGAAAGAACAATGACTAATGAACAGCTCGTTGCTGCAACTACACCTATCTTACAGTCATATACTAAAGATGCTTCTGATAAGACTTGGGTAATGACTAAGGATTCTAAATTCGTAATCGTTGCGAACGAAGCCAACTTAAAGAATGATAGACTTGCAGAAATCGTTAAATTAGTTAACTCTGAATTCATGGCTAAGAAGATTATTTCTAGTGATGCTCAGGCTATGCTTTATAATCAGGATGGTGCACCAACTGATATCACTATTGATATCAAACCTGTATCAGAAATCACTGATAAGACTACAAGTAAGGAAGCTTATAAGATTACAATCGATGACACTGGTATCCATTTAACTGGTGCAAGTGAAACAGCTGTATTATATGGTTTACGTACTATTGAACAGCTTACAATTGCGAATAATAGCACTTTGGCTTATGGCGAAATCGTTGACTATCCTAATGTAGCTGAACGTCGTATCCATGTAGATATGGCTCGTAAGTACATTTCTAAAGACTGGTTTATTAGACAAATCAGAGAAATGTCTTACTTCAAGATGAATGCTATCCAGATGCATTTCTCAGAAAACTTAGGTTTTCGTATTGAATGTGAAACAGATCCATCAATCGTATCTGAACAGCATTTAACAAAATCTGACGTAAGAGAAATTCTTGCGGAAGCAAAGAAATATGGTGTTAAAGTTATTCCATCATTTGACTCTCCAGGCCATGTTGACCAGATTTTAAGAGCTCATCCAGAATATGGGCAGGTAGATAAATATGGTAATCATTATAAATCAGGTTTAGATATCACTAATCCTGAAGCGATTAAGTATATTTATAGCTTATATGATGAATATATGGAATTATTTGAAGGATGTACAGATTTCCACATCGGTGGCGATGAATATATGGAATTTGACCGTGCACCTTTCACTACTCAGTACAAGTCTGTATTAGATAATTATGCAAGAGAAAACATTGATCCTAATGCAACTTGGAAGGATGTTGTTGCGAAATATATCAATGACTTAGCAGAACATGTACATGAAAAAGGATTTACTCCTCGTATTTGGAATGATGGTATCTATTATGGAGAAAATTCATACTATGATAAGAAACAGCTGATCAAAATGCATAAGTATATTGGTATTGATTTCTGGAGTCAGATGTCTTGGAACTATAGTATCGCAAAACTTCAGACTTTCTTAGATAAGGGTCATGATACTATTTATAACGTAAATGCTAGTTTCTTCTATTATGTATTAAGACCATCAATGCCAACTGATGGACGTAAACAGCATTCATTTGATAACTTAAATTCTGATAAGTTAATCTTTGATGAATGGACTCCAGGTAAATTCCAGGCTAACACTATTGCAGATGATAACCCAGCTATTAAAGGTGCATCACTTGCTATCTGGTGTGATAAGGCTGATGTATGTGATGAAGATACTATTACTGAAGATATCGCAAATGAAATGCGTGCACTTGCTACTAAGGCATGGAATACAAAGTCTAATAGTATTATTTCTCATAACCAGTTTAAGGCTAATTATGCAAAGCTTGGACATGTTGCAGCATTTGATAAGGGTTCTACTTTACCAGATTCTGGATCAATCTTACCAGCTGATTCATTAGGTAAAGTCACTATCAACTATGTTGATAAAGATGGTAAGGAAATTAAGAGTCCAGTGACTCGTTATGGTAATATCGGTGATGAATATAACTTCACTGCTGAAAAGATTTACGGTTATCGTTTAGTGTCTGATAAAGACAGTGCAACTGGTACATATAGCAAGAAGGGTGATACTTTCACTTTCGCTTATGAAATCTACACAGATAAGACTGACTTAAAGGCTGCATTAGATAATGCTTTAGATGAAAATGAATATATTGGTGCAACACTAGGTGAATATAAAGCTGCACTAGATGAAGCACAGAAACTTTATGATGATAAGAATGCATTACAAAAGGATGTAGATGCTATCTTAACTAAGTTAAATGCAGCTAAGAAGAAAGCTATTAAACGTGTTTACTATCCATTGTGGGTAGAAGTAGAAAACCCATTAGAAGATAATGGTTATGCTTCTGGTTATGCTGAATACTTAGAAGCTGTAAAGAATGGTAAGAAGGTTCTTTATAGTGAAGATGTAACTGATGAAGCAGTGAAGACTGCATATGATGAATTAGTTGCTGCTAGAAATGGTTTAATGAAGCGTGATGGAAATGTTCCTAGTGTTCAGGCATCTGATGGTTATTGGTCATTAGGTGTTTATCCAAGCGATAAGTATAGCTATGACAAGATGTTCGATGGTAATAGAGATACATTTGCTTGGTTCAATGATGCACAGAAAGTCGGTAAACATATCACATTTACATTCGCAAATAAAGTGAATATGAGTGGTATTAAGATTTCAGCTCCTGAAAAACCAGGTTCAGATATTATCAAGAATGCAGATATCATGGTATCTGAAGATAAAGAAAACTGGACTAGAGTGGCTAACTTAAAGATGGATGCGAATAATCTTGAACAGACATTCACATTCGATAAACAGCCAGTGAAGTATGTTAAACTTGAAATGAAAGAAGCAAGCGATAGCTGGTATAAAATTGCAGAAGTACAGTTCACTTATGAACAGGTGGCTGAAAATACTGAACTTAAGGACCTATTAAAAGAAGCTTATGGTCAGGATTTAACTGATAAGACTGCTGATTCTGTTGATACATTCTTAGACGCATTAATTGAAGCTCAGAAGGCTTATGCAAAAGAAGATTTAAATAATGAAGAAGTAATTAATACATTACGTGATGCAATGAAGAATTTAAAGGTAGCTCCAAAAGTGAATAAGGCTGAACTTGAAGAAACAGTGACTAAGGCTGAAGCTATCTCTGAAGAAACATTAAATAAGGCTGTTAAGAAAGCACGTGATGCATTTGCTAAAGCATTAGAAGATGCTAAGGCTGTTGTTGAAAACAAAGATGCTTCTCAGGAAGAAGTCAATGAAGCCGCTAAGAAATTAGAAGAAGCTATTAAGGGCTTAGATGTTCTTAAGGGTGATACAACTGCATTAGATGCTAAACTTGCTGAAATCAAAGAATTAGATGAAAGTAAGTATACTGAAGAATCTTGGGCTGCATTAATGGCTGCCGTTGAAGAAGCTAAGGGTCTTGATGCAGAAAATGCAACTCAGGTAGAAGTAGATGAAGTTGTGGCTAAGTTAACTAAAGCAGTAGACGCTTTAGAAGAAAAGGTTGTTATTGAACCCGAAAAACCAACCGTTCCAGAAAAACCTGAAACTAAGCCTGAAATCAAACCAGAAACAAAACCTACTACTAAACCAGAAGATAAGAAGGATGATACTGTTAAGACAGGTGATCCAACTTCATTATTTGGATTAGTATCAGCTATGGCTTTATCTTTAGCTGGTTATGTTTCTGTAAAGAAGAAGAAAGACTAAAGATTCATCTTTTTTAGGGAAGGGATAGTGTAATGCTATCTCTTCTTTTTTTACAAAAGAAGTGAGATGTTTACATTATAATGTGAAGTGAATATGATATCATAGATGTAAGAGAGGGGTGAGCATAATGAAGGATGCTTATATCAATGGAAAAATAATAGATGGGACTAAGGAGATGCATGTTAAGGAAGGATATGCGATTCTTGTAGAACAGGGGAAGATTAAGGATATTGTTTTACAGAAAGAAGCTGATTTAACAGGGTATAACGTAGTGGATCTAGAAGGAAACTATATTATGCCAGGTCTTATTAATATGCATGTACACTTAGCCGGTAATGGCAAACCACAAAAGAAACAGAGAGATAATGCGAAGTTAGTAAACTTCTTAATGAGTAATCCACTTACGCGTGCTATTGCTCATAATATGGTGAGCGGGTTTGCAGAAATGGAGTTACTTAGTGGTGTCACTACGATTAGAACAGTAGGCGGTATTAGAGATTTTGATACACGTGTACGTGATGAAATTAATTGCGGGAAGAAGAGAGGTCCACGTATTTTAGCAGGTAATGAAGGTATTTCAGTACCTCATGGTCATATGGCAGGGAGTGTAGCAATTGCAGCTGAAACAATTGATGATGCACTTTTACAGGTAAGTAAAGCAAAGGAACAGAATGTCGATTTAATAAAATTGATGATTACAGGTGGTGTTCTAGATGCTAAAAAAAAGGGTGTTCCTGGAGAATTAAAGATGGATCCTGAAATGGTTAAAGCGGTTTGTGATAAAGCACATGAATTAGGCTTTAAGGTGGCTGCACATGTAGAATCATCGGATGGTGTAAGAGTAGCTTTGGAGAATGGTGTAGATTCTATAGAACATGGGGCAAAACTCGATGATCATATGATTCAATTATTTAAAGATAATAATGCATTCTTATGTACTACATTATCACCAGCCTTACCATATGCTTTATTTGATCGTTCTATTACTAACGCATCAGAAGTAGAACAATTCAATGGTAAAGTTGTATTTGATGGAATTATAGAATGTGCGAAACAGGCATTAGAGAATGATATTCCTATTGTATTAGGTAATGATGTAGGATGCCCTTGGATTACACAGTATGACTTCTGGAGAGAACTATATTACTTCCATAAGTATGTAGGTGTAGGTAATGCATATGCAATTTATTGTGCGACACTACAGGCAGCTAGAATGGCTGGTATTGATGATGAAACTGGTTCTATTGAAGTAGGTAAGTCAGCTGATATGATTGTCACAAAGGATAATCCATTAGATGACTTATTGGCATTAAGACATATTGAATCTGTTATCATGAGAGGTCATAGAATTGATCATCCTACTAATAAGATCAATGAACAGGTAAAAAATGAATTGGATAAGTTCTTATAATGAATCCCTTCTTTGAAGGGATTTTTTAAGCAGCCATATTCATATGTTTTAAATACAATTATTTGTATGAACATATTTATGGATGATATTCAAGTATATATATGGTAATGCTAGAAAAGAGATTTTTCAAATTGATATAATATGAAAAAGGGAGGAAAATCTCATGAAAAAATTAATTTCATGTCTTGTGAGTATTGCGTTATGTTTATTCCCATCTATGACATCAAGTTGTGCTCAAGAAAACTGGGTAGGCTCTTGGTCTACAAGTCCTGTAGAATTTAGTATACAGAAATTTTTTGGGAATCATTTTAAGGATTTTGGCTTGCATCACTTAACATTTAGAACTGTAATTAAACCTACATTGACAGGTGAAACAGTACGTCTTACATTCTCTAATACTTATGGTACAGGTCCTATGACTATTGATGCTGTGACTATAGCGAAAACAATAAGTAAACAGTGTATTAAACTTCCTACAAAGAAGACTGTGACATTTAATGGATGTAAGAAAGTAACATTAGAAAAAGGAGAAACTGTTTATTCAGATCCATTAGACTATTATGTAGATGCATTAGAACCAGTCACTGTTTCTATGTATATGAAAAATACAGATCAGTTAAAAACATTTGGTTTAATTGGTGGCAAAACATATATTAGTTCAGGTAATCAGGTCAATCTTCCTGCAACTACAGGTGTACCAATGATATTAAATGGAAGCTTTGGTGAATATGATGTGATCCCATTATTAACAGGTTTAGATGTCAATCGTTCCGATGCGCATTCTACAGTTATAATTGGTGATTCTACACTTGCGAATGATATACCAACACTATTCTCTACTAAACTGCATTTAGCTGGTATTCATAATGTAGGTGTCTTACAGCAGGCTATTAAGGGTAATCGACTATGTGCTGATGGAGCAGGTAGACTTGGTATGGCTTATGGTGAATCTATGTTGAAGAGATTTGAAAGAGATGCTTTAAATCAGCCAGGTGTAAAGACTGTTATTATCAAGGTAGGATGTAATGATATTATTCACCCTAATTGTAAGAGTATGATGGGGATTGCACCTAAAGTAACGACAGAACAGATGATTGATGCTTATAAAACACTTATTAGTAAAGCACATGAAAGAAATATTCAAGTATATTTAGTTACTCGTTCTGCTTGGAAAGGTTATACACGTAATATCTTAAATAAAGGTGATGACATTGAGTGGACACCTGAAATAGATCAGATGAGAAAAGATATTAATACATGGATTAAGACAAATCCTGCAGATGGATATATTGATCTAGATGATTTATGTCAGGATGAAGATCGTACGCAGTTGAGAAGTGAATATGTGACTGATGGTGTTCATTTCACATTAGAAGGACAAAAAGCGGTGGTAGATAAATTACCAGTGACAGTATAGAAAAGAAAGAGGATTAACTCTGTGAATACAGAATCAATCCTCTTTTTTGCACACTGCTTCATTTGAGATTATTAAACTCTTTTAGACGTGAATTAATTACTGTTAATTCATCATCCAATTGATTGCGTTTTTTTTTAATTGTTTTTGTTGTTATGTTTTTGTATTTCCATTATGATTTTCTTAATCAAATATACCACATCTTTTCGACTTTTTTCTAAAATATAAAAAGAGCAATTCGTTTTTTTATATTGAATCACTCCTCATTTTTTAAATTATTTATACCTAATCTATTTTGATGATCTTCTAATTCATGAAATATTCTGAAAATTGTTATTTCGTTATTTGTACTATCAACAAAGTAAACAAAGATATAATGATGAATTATTAACTTTCTATATTCATATCGATGATGTTTTAGAATGACCGGATGAGACTTTGGATGTAACCTTATCCTTTCTAGATTTTCATCAATATCATGTTTGAATTTTGTGAGAATATATGGATTTTTATATCCAGAGAGATAAGATAGTATTTTATCTAAATCACCAATTGCTGAATCTGTATAAAGTATTTTATTATTCAAATCCATACTTTTTACTAAACATTCCCCATGTTTCTTCTTCAGTATGAATTCTTCCTTCTTCGTAATCTTTTTCTGCTTCATTTAACTTGTCTTCGATTGTTTCAGGAAGAATAACAGTATTTTTTTTAACTGAATCAGTATCTTTAATTGGTTTCATAGTAATCAGTCCTCCTTACTCATAGTATAGCATTTATTCATACAAATACAAACAACAGTGAATTACTACGACATTATACTTTGTATTTGAAGTCGTAGCTTCTAGGATGTTTATGCATCTGTTTCAGAAATCCGGTATTTAAGTCTCCACCTGATGCTTATTTGTAAGATACAAGTGTTTTACATTTCTATAAATTTAGGGAAAAAAGCTTCCTATATGTCTTATACCCTCACTAATCTGGAATTTCTCAAACAAATGTCGTTTTTTAGATAAGAATAAAGGAAAGTGGAAAGATGGAGAAACAGGTGATCTTATTTTTTGACTAAGAAAATGATAGTAATCTAGAGTATATGCGTTTTTTGAAAGTTGAAATTCATATTTAAATGAAATCTCACATTATTCCATGAAACTAAAAAAGGAGGATATGGATCAGTATCCTTCTTTAAGGGAACATATGTTTCTTTTTAATAAAGGACCTAAAATGAAGAAAATCACTGTCATTGATTATGAAATATAAAGAAAGAGGATTGACTCTGTGATACAGAATCAATCCTCTTTTTGTCTGTTGATAGAAGCACTTGTATTAAATCCGTCAGGATATCTTTTATGTAGTTTATCAAGATTACCCTCTAGAATAGTATCTAAAGGAACATCTAATGCAGTGGCTGCTTCAGCAAGATACCAGGCTATATCGCCTAATTCTTTAATAAGATAATCTTTGTCTAGATCATGTCCTTGCATCAACCACTTCTTAACGATATCTATTGCTTCTCCTGACTCTCCACATAATCCCATAACACTATTAATAAGTATATCTTTCTTATTCAGTTCGGGATTCAGTGTTCTCATTGCTTCTTTTTGATAATCATTAATATTCATTGTAGTAAAGAAAATTGGATAATAGA
>NZ_DBPF01000102.1:1782-10492 GCF_002299355.1 Catenibacterium sp. UBA627 | reverse complement strand
GACTCAATGCTATTTTTCTTCTCTAAATTTAGGAAAAGATGTTCCTTATACATTATCTATACCTTATATATTCGTAAATTTCTCATCAAAAATATTAAATTTTTTCGCTAAGTTTAAGAAAAATGTTGCTACTAGATTATCAAATTTAGCTTAGCATCAGATTTTCTACTTCATAAGAAACTGGAAAAGCATACATTCAAGAGAAAAGGAGATGGCATCTATGATTCTTAGAATGATTGTGGATATAGAAATCTTCAATACGAAATTGGTAAGAGTTATGCCTATACCCATTTCAATTAAGGAAGCCTATTACGAGTATCGTTATGGGATTTTAGCCGAATAAGATAACCTAAAGCAACAATTTACTTAAAAAGAGCGAATTTTTTCTAAAGTGTACTTGTATCTATCTTTATAATATTGAGTAAGTATTGTAGACAACAATATCACTATTAGTAAATGAATCTAAAATGGAAAGAAAAACTCTATCATAAAATATTTAATATATTATCAGATATTTTTATTAAAGCAGATGAATGGAATAAGTATAATTCGATTGTCTCATAGGTCTTAAGAAGTCTTTATCTTTAATTGATCAGGCTGATTTAGTTCTTGTTGTATTAGATGGTTCTAGACCTTTAGAATCAGAAGATAAGGAACTATTAGAACGTACTGAAGGATTAAATAGAATTGTATTAATCAATAAGTCTGATAAAGGTTGTGTGATTGATACAGAAGGTATTCATATTAGTGCTAAAGAGAATCATATAGATGAACTGATCCAGCATATTAAAGATGAATTTGACTTTAGTGCTATTACTAATTCTCAGGCACAGGTACTTGCAAATCAAAGACAGATACAGTTATTAGAAAAAGCATCACAGTCATTAAATAGTGCAATTCAAGCCATGGAGGAAGGTATTCCTACAGACTTGATTGTGACTGATTTATATGATAGCTGGGAGAACTTAAAAGAGATATTAGGTGAACAGTCTAAAGAAGATTTATTGGATGAATTGTTTAAGAGATTCTGTATAGGGAAATAATATATAAGCATAGCTTACAATAAAAATAAAAAGGTTGAAGACCTTTTTATTTTTTAAAATGAAACGTGCAGACGATACATTATTAATGATGTATAATAAGCATAGCAATATTTACGATAAATACAAGAAAGGACTGTGGCTTATGAACACAACGACTTGGAGAGATACGAATGGATAAACTGATTGATATTAACGCGTATCCCGTAAAGGATACCTTGAAGATCCTTCTTCAAGATAAATCAACAAAAAAGAACATTATCTGGGCTACAGACATTTATAGTGAATATGGTCCTGGATTCAATGATAAAAACCAAATTAAGCTGTCGTTGTTTAATGGAATGAATGCATTTAAGCTACGCCCTCGTATTAGCAAGACTCTTGAGGAACAGCAGGAACGTACCCGTAAAAAAGCAGAGGTTATGACTCCCGTGTGGCTTTGCAACAAAATGAACAATTACGCTGATGAGCAGTGGTTTGGACGTAAAGATGTCTTTAATCATGAGAATGATGACAATACATGGACTGTCAATGAAGAAAAGATAGTTTTTGATGGAAAACGTACATGGAAGAAATACGTAGATTCCAGAAGACTAGAGATTACATGTGGAGAAGCTCCGTATCTAGTATCACGTTATGATACAACAACAGGTGAGTTAATTGTTCCACCTATTCGTAGAATTGGGTTTTTAGACCGTAAACTTCGCATTGTAAATGAAAATACAGCTACGGAAGTCGAATGGCTGAAATGGGCAGAAAGAGCAATACAGAGTTGCTATGGTTATGAATACCAAGGGGATAACCTTCTTATTGCCCGTATCAATGTGCTTTTATCATTCTATGAATATTTTACAGAGCGATGGGAACATGAACCTGAAATGAAGACATTAACTCGCATAGCCAACATTATTAGTTGGAATATATGGCAAATGGATGGGCTAAAAGATACGGTTCCACTAGGCAAACCATATGAGGAGAATCACCAGATGTCATTGTTTGAATTATTAGAATTTGAAGATGAAACAACACAATCACAGGAAAAAACAGAGGAAGCAATTCCATGTAAAATTTATGATTGGCGCTCGAACACATCAATGTTGTTTATGGATTGTAAGAAGAAAGGATAAAGAGTATGAGTAAGAAATTATTTGATTTTGCAATTGGTAATCCTCCGTATCAGGAATTATCAGAAAATACATCTGATAAACCAGTGTATGATAAATTTATGGATGCAGCGTATTCTGTTTCTGATAAGACAGAATTGATCACTCCAGCTAGATTTTTGTTTAATGCGGGTAAAACACCAAAAATGTGGAATGATAAGATGCTTCATGACCAACATTTTAAAGTGATGCATTATGAGGAAGATGCTGCTGTTATATTTCCTAATACCGATATTAAAGGTGGTGTCGCAATTACATACCGAGATACAGAAAAAGAGTTTGGGGCTATAGAGGTATTTACTAATAATTCATGTAAGAATACTCTTCTTCATAAAGTGATTAAAAGCAAAGACTTTAAACCGGTAGGAGATATAGTTTATGCACCTGAAAGTTATAAATTTACCGGCCTGATGTATAAAGAGCACCCAGAGATTAAAACTTCTACAATTTTTCTTAAAGGGAAAGAAGTCCCTTTAATTAGTAAGGGGCATGATTATGATGTTACCTCTAATATCTTTGAAAAACTGAATGGGATTGTCTTTTTTGATAGCAAACCTAATGATGAGGACGACTACATTCAGATGGTTGGGAGAAAGAATAACAAGAGATGTTCGATGTGGATCAAGCGTAAATATATAGCAGAACATCCCAATCTCGATAGATACAAAATATTATTTTCCAAAGCAAATGGTAGTGGCAAATACGGTGAAACAATTGCGTTACCAATAATATCTAAACCAGGCGAAGGACATACTCAGACATTTATTAGTATCGGAAGTTTTTGTACAAAAGAAGAAGCAGAGGCTGAATATAAATATGTGCAAACAAAATTTGCAAGAGCACTTTTAGGAATCTTGAAAGTTACTCAGGATAATAAAAAAAGTGTTTGGAAATATGTTCCTATCCAAGATTTTTCTGATAAATCCGACATTGATTGGTCAAAATCAATTAAGGATATTGATTTACAACTTTATAGAAAATACGGATTAAGTGCTGAAGAAGTTGCATTTATCGAAACCAATGTAAAGGAGATGGAATAATATGGCACCTAAAATTCCTATTCAAACTACAAAAAAAGTTGTGCCAATTATTTATTGCTATACAACTCCTGAAATTGCCCGTCATAAAGGTTGGGTAAAAATTGGTTATTCAGAACAAGATGCTAAGAAACGTATCGATCAACAAACACATACTGCTGATGTAGAATACCGTATTGAATGGTCTAAAAATGCAACATTCGATGATGGATCTGGGGAACTTTTTAAAGACTCAGACTTCCACGCATATCTTGTGAAATGTGGTATTAAACGTCAAAAAGGTACAGAATGGTTCCAAATTAGTCCTGATGAGGCTAAATCTAAACTTGATGAGTTCCGTGAAAACAGAGGAATCAAGAAGGCAGATAACGTTATTCCATATCGACTTCGTAATGAACAAAATGAAGCTGTTGAACGTGCAAAAGATTATTTTACACTTCATGAACGTGGCGAATTTCTTTATAATGCAAAACCTCGTTTTGGAAAGACTTTAACGGTATATGACCTTGCCAAAAGAATGGGACTTGAAAAGGTTCTTATTGTTACTAATCGTCCTGCAATTGCTAATAGTTGGTATGAGGATTACTGCAAGTTTCTCGGTGCGGAATCCGGATTTTCATTTGTAAGTGAAGTAGACGCATTAAAAACACAACCACATGTGTTATCAAGAAAACAATATACAGATGAGTTAATTAAAGGAAATGCTGGAGAAAATTGCATTGAATTTATTTCTTTACAAGATTTGAAAGGCTCTGTGTACTTTGGTGGACACTTCAATAAGCTTGAAGAAGTAGCTCATATGGAGTGGGATATGCTTGTGATTGACGAGGCCCATGAAGGTGTTGATACATATAAAACAGATATTGCGTTTGACCGTATTAAGAGAAAACATACATTGCACCTTTCTGGTACGCCGTTTAAGGCTCTTGCAAACGAAAAATTCCCAGAACATGCCATTTATAACTGGACTTATGCTGATGAACAAAAGGCGAAAGCAAATTGGAAATCAGTGGATGGTGAACCAAATCCTTACGAGAATCTTCCTCAGTTGAATATGTACACATATCAGATGAGTGAAATCATCCGAGATGAACTTAGTCAAGGTGTAGAAGTGAATGGTGAAACTGAAGAATATGCATTTGATTTAAACGAGTTCTTTGCAACTAACGAACGCGGATTCTTTGTGCATAATAGTTCCGTAGATAAATTCTTAAATGCTATGACTGAGCAGACGAAATTCCCATTTTCGACTCCAGAGCTTAGAAATGAATTGAAACATACATTATGGCTTCTTAACCGTGTAGATAGTGCAAAGGCACTAGCTAAGAAACTTGAAAGACATCCTGTATTTAAGGATTATAAAGTAGTTCTTGCTGCCGGTGATGGACGTCTTGACGAAAGTGAAGAAGTACAAAAATCTTTCGACAAGGTAAAAGATGCTATTGAAACCTATGAAAAGACGATTACTCTTTCTGTAGGTCAGTTAACGACTGGTGTAACTATTCCAGAATGGACTGCAGTAATGATGCTTTCTAGCATCAAGAGTCCTGGATTATATATGCAGGCAGCATTTAGAGCACAAAATCCATGCTTATTCTCAAATGGCAGCGAGTTCTTCCGTAAGAAAGATGCATATGTATTTGATTTTGACCCGGCGAGAACTCTTATTATTTTTGAGCAGTTTGCTAATGACTTGTCTTCTGATACATCAGGCGGAAAAGGTGATACTGGTACACGCGAAGACCATGTGCGAGAATTATTGAATTTCTTCCCTGTAATTGGTGAGGACGAAGAAGGCGAAATGATTGCATTGGATGCAGCAAAAGTATTGTCTATTCCAAGAAAAATCAAATCTAAAGAAGTTGTTCGTAGAGGATTTATGAGTGATTTCTTGTTCCAAAATATTAGTAATGTATTTCGTGCTCCACAGGCTGTTATTGATATGATTCAGAAAATGGATCCAGCAAAAGATCCAGGTCCACTTGCAGGTGTTACTCCATCTACAGGCAAAGAATTAGATATCAATGAAGATGGCGAAGTGGAATTGCCAGATGAAATGGTTATTGGAGAGGCTACAGAACTTTTTGGAGAAAAGATTTTTGACAATGTTGACGTGCATGACACTCTAAACGGTATCATTGAATCTACTCCTGATAAGCCTCAAACAAAAACTGATATTGAAGCACAGAAACAGCTTGAACAGTTGAAAAAAGCTTTCAAAGAACAAGTCACAAAACCTATTATGGATACAGCAACACAGAAATATGGTGATGATATGTCATCTCATGCTGCAAAAAAGATTGAAAATAAGATCAATACAGTGGCTGATTCTACTCTTGAATATGAATTTGGAAGTTATAAGGTAGAACAAAATTCTATCGAGGCAGACAGACAAAATGAGATTGCCGCTGCAACATCTGAAGAAGAAGTGATAGAAATCAATCATGCCTTTGACAAGAAGCAAAAAGAAGCTTCTAAGGCATTTAAAGAACGCATGACAGAAACTATTGACACTATGGTAAAAGATGCTGGAGAAACAGTTGTACGTGACGTAGAGACCGACAAGAAGGAAAAGACTAAACGTACTATTGAAGATTCCATTAAGGACCATTTACGAGGATTCTCACGCACTATCCCATCATTCTTAATGGCGTATGGTAATAATGATACGACACTAGAAACATTTGATCGTATTATTCCAGATCAAGTATTTATTGATGTTACAAGTATCACTTTGGATCAGTTCCGTTTCTTACGTGATGGTGGAGATTATCCAAATGAAGAAACCGGAGAAACAGAACACTTTGATGGACATCTATTTGATCCAATTGTATTTAATGACTCTGTGAAAGAATTCCTTGGTCTTAAGGTTAAACTTGCGGATTACTTTGATGCAGCTAATGAAGAAGATATCTTTGATTACATTCCACCACAAAAGACAAACCAAATCTTTACACCGAAACCAACGGTAAAAGATATGGTTGATCGTCTTGAAGGAGAAAATCCAGGTTGCTTTGACGACCCAGATAAGACATTCGTTGATCTTTATATGAAATCTGGTATGTACATCACCGAAATTGTAAAACGTTTATATCAAAGTGAACGTATGAAAGCTCTATATCCAGATGGAAAAGAGCGTTTGAACCATATCTTTGCCCAACAGGTATATGGTCTTGCTCCAACGGAAATTATTTATAGAATTTGTTTGGCATATATTATGGGATTCAGCAATGAAATTAAAATTGAGAAACATAATATTAAGCTTTGTGATGCGCTAGAATACGCTAAAAACGGTACTCTTGAAGACAAGTTAGAGGAGTTATTCCCAGAACTTGCAAACAAGGAGGGATGCTAATGCCAAGACAGAAAAAAGACGCTAAGATTTTAAATATTAAGTTGGCAACAGCAATCAATGAAAAACTTGAACGCTTCTGTGAAGAGTCGGGGCAATCTAAAACGGTTGCTGTGGAGCGCTTTCTTGATAAGTGTCTTGATGAGTATTTCGAAAAACCTGAAGAGCTTCGCAAACCGAATTAAAAAAAGACCACCCTCAAGCATTCTTGCTTTTAGGTGGTCTTTCTGCATATAAAAAAGGGAACCTCAGGTTCCCTTTGATGTTATCTTAATGCTGTACCGAAATGTAATGCTATATAAGCCAATTCATCTTCATTAAATGATTTATGATAATGTTCCTTTACTACATCATTTAAAATCATTGCACATTTATATTCTGTTTCATTTTCAGTTTTTATTTTGTTAGCTAATACATTATCATGTAGCTGTTCATCATTCTTTAAACGCTGAATTGCAGGATAGAAATGCATTGATAATCCCTGATAGAAATCATCATTTTTCTTTAAATTTAATCCTAAACGGTTATTGATTTCCTGTACGGCTTCTAAAGTAATGCTTTCAGTTTCCTGATCAATAATATCGCATTCACTAAAGAAGTCTAAATCTAATAATGTCATGTTTGATAAATACATCGCACAATAACAAATATCATCTTCAGAAATTTTTACATCATATTTCTTAGATAAATCATAGACGATTAACTGTGAAATCTGATAAGTGTTGGCTTGTTTTAATTGTTCAATCTGAGATGAACTCATTTCGATATAAGATCCAGATAATTCTCTTGTAATTGATAAAGCAAGATGAATAGATAAGTTGTCTATTACTGTATCTGAGATATTCATGTTTGCTTCAGTCACATACTTCTTGATTGTCGCAAAGATTTCTGCTTTGCGTAATTTAAATTTTTCTTCTAATTCTATGACCATTTTTTTCCACTACCTCTTTGTGCCCTTATCATATAGGAAAGAAAGCATTTTGTCTATGCTTATTTTTAGATTTGTACACCAAAAGAGGATAATTTAAGCAAATTTATGAATCCGTTTACATGTTTTGTACAAAAAGTTGTATTTCTTGTATAACTATTTTCTCATAGTGAGATAAATAGTATCATATTCGCATTGTGTACCAAGTCTAAATGGGAATCCCCATGAACCATATCCACCAGATACAATAAGATAGTGGTTCTTATAATGGGATAAACCATATGAATTCTGATAGTAATAATGAAGGATAATATTTCCTGGGAAAATCTGTCCATTATGTGTATGACCAGATAATTGAAGATCAGTGAAATATGTATGTTGATTAAATCTTTCAGGATTATGGTCTAGTGTAATAGTAGGTAAAGAAGTATCCATACCTTTAATGACTTGATTAATATCATAGTGGTCTCGAGATGTCTTATCTGTAAAGCCGACAATATTAAAAGTATTATCTACAGTTTCATAGGTGTTCTTTAGAAAGTGTATGTTGTATTTTTCAAAGACAGTAAAGTCTGTATGTTTACCATAATATTCATGATTACCAGATATCCAGTATGTTCCATAAGTACTCTTCATATTCATGAATTCTTGTAAAGAACGATTCATTAATGCATCAGGTGTATTTTCATCAAATACATCTCCTGCAAAACAAACAAGATCATAATGTTTATCATTCACTGTTTTTACAAGTTTTCTTGCCTGTCTCATATAAGTACCAGAACTCAAATGGAGATCACTGACTAAACAGATTTTTAACTTAGATACTGAAGATGTCTTAGGAACAGTGACATGATAGATGACTTCTTTCTTATTATAATGAGAATGGAAACCTGAGATTGTAAGAGTAATCGCAATCATAGTTGCTACGATATTCCCAAAACGATAAGGTCTTCGTTTCACAAATTTAAAGGAGAAACGATAGAGATAAACACATATAAAAAGAATATAAATATACATAGTGAGAAATTGACACACTAGTATGAACATTGTAAAGATATGATTATATGGTTTAAAGTTAAATTTAAGTAATATACCGATTGTAGAAAGAATAGCCATGACAACCACAAATGTTTTAAAAATCAGGTGTTCATGTTTTAATAGCCATATAAAATACAATGCTGGTATAAGAA
>NZ_DBPF01000102.1:620-1702 GCF_002299355.1 Catenibacterium sp. UBA627 | reverse complement strand
TATATTGTATATCTTTTTTAGAGGAATAGTTATGAATAATTACCCTTTCGCTTTTGATGAAATATTTGATATAGATTTGACAGGTAAGTTTGTGGTCACTGGTTTATTTATTTCTATGAGAAGAAGTGATGTAGTTCACTATATTTATAATCATGGAGGTACTGTATTAAGTGCCCCTACACGTGCTACTGATTATTTAATTGTCGGTGGAGAAAAAAGTAAAACATGGAAGTATGGTCAGTATGGTACTAAGATTAGAAAAGGTTTAGACTTAAGAGAGAAGGATGAAAAGATTTTGATTATCTCAGAAGAAGACTTTATGAGATGCATAGGAGGATAAGATGTCTATTGATGTATGTATTAAACAGAAGGGTTTATTTAAAAAGACTATTCCATTAGATGTCATAGTCGGTGATGAATTGGCTTTTGGAATCAATGATGGTATGAGAATGGTGGGTGATGACCAGGAAGGTAATATGATCTTCTATAATCCAAATTCTATTGGTAGAGGTTTTCATATTTCATGGGATGAAGATGAAAAGAATGAATTAAACTTACGTTTACTCAATCCTACTACTACAGATGAAATGCGTTCTTTCTTTAACTGCTTAAGAAGAATTACTAGTTACTGGAAATGCAGTGTTACTATTGATGGTATAGAAGAAGATATAGATGAGTACTTATCACAGGAAGATGATCTTATTGCCTTCAATCATCGTATTATTAAAGAAGTATCAGAAAAGATTGCGAATGGTGAAACAGATTCTCTTACGTTAATGAGTACAATGTGGCCGTTAGTGATTGGTAAGGATGAAGCAGAACAGTTTATTCTTAATCCACATCTTTTCTCTTCGTGGATGCACGAACTTCAAAGTCATGACTATTATTATGCAAAACCACAATTCTTTAAGACAGATCAGGGTATTAAAGGCATCTATGCATTAACTGAAGACTGCCCTACTTTACTTCCTAATAAACCATGGGTACCTGTAGGGTATCAGAATCCTGAAACAGGTGAGAAGCTAGAATGTGATTATTATGAAATAGCTCTTTATTCTACAACAGAAGAAAGATCATTGGGT
>NZ_DBPF01000102.1:0-530 GCF_002299355.1 Catenibacterium sp. UBA627 | reverse complement strand
AATAATCTCCCATTGGAAGTAATGAAAAGACTGTGATTAAAACACAGTCTGGATTAGAAACATATAAGTCATTGTACCTAGAAGAATAGAAAGTAACGTACTGTGTTTCCATTTGTGGATACATACTACCACTATAAGTGCTATGAGCTCTGGAATACCATAAGAGTCATAATAGCAGTTGTAATGATAGAAGCACCTGTTGATAGTAGATTAATTGTCACAAACTGCATAGAACCATCATATATACCTATACTCATTAAAACAGCCCAGCCCCATCCCTGACTACTCCCACGGGCAAGCCCGTGGGGTTCTGATTGCCAAGTGTAGCTTGTAATCGTACATCATTTTCAGACTTTGGAGTTACAAGTGTAAATCTATTTGAATCAGAACTTTCATTACCAAGCAGTCCGACGACCACATTAACGGTAAATTTCTACTTTCGTAAGGAAGTATAGTCAATCTCCCTGAATATGTTTTACGCTATCTTAATTCCGCTATTTAATACCTTGATCTCGTTAACCCTAATCCAT
>NZ_DBPF01000083.1:229-4985 GCF_002299355.1 Catenibacterium sp. UBA627 | reverse complement strand
TTTTTTTTACCTATTATTAAAGGACAGCTGAGAGGCTGTCCTTTTCGTATTAGAATACGTATTCTTTTAATCTTTGCATGGCTTCCTGTAATAATGGATGTGGTAATGCAATGTTGAGTCTTATACCCCATGGATCATGGAACTGAACGCCACTTTGCCAGTCTACACCTACATCCCATCCTTTTTGAATAAGATCATCAATAGTCAGATGATTCTTTAGACAGTAGTCTTCACAATGTAGGAACACCATATAAGTCCCCTGCGATTGAGATACTTCAATACCTTCTACATTGTTTTTAATAAAGTCATAGGTATATTTCATATTCTGTTCAAGTACCTGATTTAATTCATCCACCCATTCAATAGATTCTTCACGATAGGCACCTATTAAAGCATGCATAGATAAAACGTTCATACTGTTGTAATGTGTCGAAGTAGCTACTTTGTTGAGCTGTTCTCTTAAATAGTCATCACAAATAATATGATAGCCGCCAATAAGTCCCGCTAAGTTAAATGTCTTACTTGGTGCATAAATAGAGATTGTGCGTCTTTTAGCATCTTCACTAATACTATAAGTAGGAATATGCTTATATCCTGCAAATACAATGTCTGACCATATTTCATCTGATACGACAATGACATCATTTTCTTTGAAAACATTCATTGCCTGTTCAAGTTCTTCTTTTTCCCATACACGTCCACATGGATTATGAGGAGAACAGAGAACCGCTAAGCGAATGTTATTGTCTTTGATACGCTTGTCCATGTCCTGATAATCCATGCGCCACACACCCTCTTTATCCTTTACAAGAGGACTTAATTCAGCCACTCGATTTGTATCATTTAACACAGTGGAAAAACCTACATAAGTAGGACTATGGAAGAGAATCTTGTCTCCCGGCTTTGTAAAGGCATGAATGGCACTTGCTAGGCACCCTAAAACACCATTTTCGTAACCAATATACTCTTTCTTTAAATCATGAATATTGTTTCTTGTCTTCTGCCAATACATGATGGCTTCATAATAATCATCAGATGGATAAAAATAACCAAATAGCGGATGTGCGAGACGTTTATTGAGAGCATTCATTACACTTGGTGCTGTCGCAAAATTCATATCAGCCACCCACATTGGAATAATACTAAAACCTTCTTTAGGGAAAGTAGGCTTCTTGACATGACCTTCTTGAGACCCTACTGCATCCAAGGCCATGGCATCTTTTCCTTTTCTATCAATGATTGTTACAAAATCGTACTTCATATTGTCTCCTTATTATTATAAAAGGATGACTTGAAATGTTACTTAATAGACTGCATTCAGAATAGTATCGAGTGAATAATGTCCTTCTTTATAATCCACTATGATTGCTGTCGCATTATCTGGAAATCTTAAACGTTCATCATGAGGTATAAGTGTTTTAACTAATCCATAAAGTGAACAGCCATGTCCAACAATAAGTACTGTATCATCTTCTTTACTTGATGCAATGATGTCATTAATGGATTCTATATGTTTATTAATCACATCATGGAGATCTTCTCCCTCATATGGTCGATAATCCATTTCGAGCGTATCCATCCAATTAGGCGCATCTATATGCAATTCTTTAACAAATAATGTGTTAATACCTTCTAAGATTCCAAAATTCACTTCTTTCAAACGTTTGTCATAAATAGGTACAATATTATGACCTTGAAGTATAATCTCTGATGTTTCTACCGCTCTTCCAAGTGGTGATGTATAAGCCTTGTTTATACTATAGTCCTTTAATTGTAAAGACATGTTTTCTACCTGTTTAACGCCTAATTTTGATAAAGGTGAATCACACCATCCCTGTGTTAAATTGATTTCATTAAAGTGTGTTTTACCATGTCTTACAAATATAAACTTCATTGATTATTCTCCTTTAAATGCAAAGTGTAGATGATGCTTATTCTTATCTAACAAGAATTCTTCATGTGTCTTAGCACCCCATGTATCATCTCCTGCAACACCCATCTGCTTCTCATTAATACATAATACTGTCTGATATGCTTCAGGCAATTCATCATGATGACGTGCATTTTCTAATTCATAAGGTGTGTAATGTAAAGCTGACATTTCAAAATCATCGCCCTCTAATAATAATACCTTATTTCCACCACGAATCAACACTTCCTTAACATGTGTTCTATTGCCACATTCCTGTGGGTAGAGATAAGGTGTACAGTTGTCTGTGACATTATAATCATATCTTCCAAGTATTGCCCCTTTATTTCTATCTATATAGTTTTCTTCTGGACCAAATCCATAATATGAGACATGCTCCATATCCTTATATAACTGGAATAATAGGCCGAATGCAGGCATTTCAATATTGGATGCAAGAGGCTGATAAGACATATCTACTTCTACTTTTCCATCACCATATACAATATATGTAAGATAAAGTAGTTCATCTCCTAAACGAGGTAAATCATATGTATATTCAATCTTGCATGATGTTTCTTCTTTAACTACTCTCACAAATTGACATTTAGCATATAAACTTGCAGTTAACCATTCCCCATAGCGATAGCCATATTTATTTTCCACATCATTATTTGTAGAAGCTCTAAAGAAGTTCGGTTTTACAGGCACACGAATGTATTCTTCTTGATGATAACGATAAGACACTAATCCCTTCTGTTTTGAGAAGATGACATTGAAGTCCTTCCCTACTACACCAACATTTAAATAGTCTTCTACCACCTTAACTGGTAAAGAAGAATTCTTTACTGTTTGAGGTTCATAATCATAAATGTACTGTTCATATGCATAGACTTGATTATCTTTCTTTAGATAAATATTCAATGCATATTCTTTGTTATCTTCAACCACAAACGGATTTTTAATTGTAGTTGTGTTTTGTGGTGCACATGCAACAATAACATTCTGTGATTTAATGACATAGCCGTCACATAATAAATCAATCTGTAAAGTGTATTCATTCAAATCAGTAAATAAGTATCTATTATCTAATTTGATTTCCTGTTCATTGATTGTGAAATCTACATATTGATAACAATACTTTACTTCCTGCATCTTAGGAGTATTCTTACGATTCGCAAAGACTAATCCATTGCCACAGAAATCATAATCACTTGGTCTTTCTTTAAAATCTCCTCCATAACAGAGTTTTCCATCATGATATAATGCCTGATCGATATAATCCCAGATAAAACCACCCTGATAAAGAGGATATTTCTTTTCTAAATCAATATACTTAAATAAAGCACCATTACTATTACCCATTGAGTGTGCATATTCACATAGAATGAACGGTTTGTCCTGATGTGTAGTCAAGTACTTTTCTATATCTTTCACATATGTATACATCTGACTTTCAATATCACTTGTCTCATTGTAAGAACGATCATGGGAGATACCTTCATAATGAATAACACGTGATTGGTCTTTGTTTCTTAAGAATTGAGACATTTCATAGAGATTCTTACCTCCGTGAGATTCATTACCTAAAGACCATATAATAATAGAAGGATGATTCTTGTCTCTTTCATACATTGAATTTGCACGATCTAGAATTATATCTAACCATTCAGGCTTATTATCAGGAATAATATGTTCCTTGTCAAAGTACTCACTCCATGTACCATGTGTTTCTAGGTTCACTTCATCAATGACATAAAGTCCATATTCATCACATAGATCATAGACGAAAGATTGATTAGGATAGTGTGATGTACGTAACGCATTGATATTGTGTGCCTTCATATTTAAGATATCCTGTTTTGTTTCTTCATAAGATACATGTCTACCTGTATAAGCAGAAAATTCATGTCTATTAACACCGTGGAAGATGATTCTCTGCCCATTGATACACATAATACCATTTATGATTTTAAATTCTCTTACACCGACCTGCTGGCTGATGCATTCTACTAAACCTTCTTCATCCATTACTTCAATAATCAATGTATAAAGGTGTGGTTTTTCTGCAGACCATAAATGAGGATGATCTAATTCAAATTGAAGAGATGAACTATCTTCTTTTGTTTCACTTGCAATAATTTCATCTTTATATTTCAATGTATAAATAACTTTTACGGGGTGAATAACAGTTGGATTCACTTCTACGACAGCATGATCATAGGTGTCATTCAAATGTGTAAGTACCTTTATATCTTCCAAGTGTGTATGAGGCACCATTTCTAATTCTACATCTCTAAATATTCCTGAGAAACGCCAGAAATCCTGGTCCTCAAGCCAGCTACCGCTACTAAAGCGATACACATTCACTGCAATCTTATTCTTTCCTTCTTCTATCAAAGAAGTAATATTAAAGCGTGATGGTGTAAAAGTATCTTCACTATAGCCTACAAAAGTTCCATTAACCCATAAAGCCATTGCGGATTCTACACCTTTAAAAGTAATATAAACATCTGTTTTATCTTTAATAACTGAACTATCAAAATATGTAATATAGCTGCCAATTGGATTATGTTCTGGAATCTCTCCTGGTATGATTTGTTCTGTGGCAGACCAAGGATAGATCTGATTGACATACATAGGCGTTCCATACCCCTGTAACTGAATATGTCCAGGAACATTGATTTCATCCCAGTTATCACTGTTGTAATCCTTGTTAGAAAAATCTTTAATTAATTGATTAAACCCATTAGCATAATGAAATTTCCATTTACCATTTAAAGAATAGATATAACTACTCTTATTTGTATGCATCTCCTCTAGAGAGGCATAGCGATGTATTGAGGC
>NZ_DBPF01000083.1:0-158 GCF_002299355.1 Catenibacterium sp. UBA627 | reverse complement strand
TTCATTTCCATATGTTTTATCCTCCAAATATAATTATAAAAATATGAGAACAAATAGAAATGGAATGGAGTATAATATAGGGTAATATAGTATAATATTGTATTTTTTTACTTTTGTTGAGATATAATGTTTATGAGGTGATTAATCTGAATAAAAAT
>NZ_DBPF01000149.1:0-8470 GCF_002299355.1 Catenibacterium sp. UBA627 | reverse complement strand
AAACATGAATCCAAATACACATAACATCAATGCATTGAAAACAAATATATATTCGAAGATTGACTTATTCATTTTATTAGATACATATAAAGCGATAAAGTCAGTACCAGCAGTACTTGCATTACCTCTTAAGGCAATCGCAATCGCAAAGCCATAAAGGAATCCACCAAAACATACATTCAAGATCACATCATCAAATAATGGATCAAATGATAATACCCTTGTGAAAATACTAAAGAAGATAACTTGTAAGAAAGAGAAGAAAACAAATTTCTTACCTATTGTCTTATAACATACAATTGCGACAGGTAGATTGAGTACAATCACAAGTGTGGAAATAGATAATGAATATCCATAAAGCATGCTGATACGATTAATTAGAATCGCAATACCTGTAAAACCACTTGATAAAAGGTCAGAAGGATTCAAAAATGTCTGAATAACAAATGTCTGTAAGAGTGCCGAAAAGAACACCGCAAAGAAAGTAATAATATATCTTTTATTTGTTTTGTAGGCTGCTGACAAGTTTTTCGACATTTTCCTGGTCCACACTTTCATAATCATTGGCATGTGTGCCAGTATAATAGCTATAAGTGACAGACTTGCCTGAAGTTGTAGGATCTTCTTCATAATCCTTACAAGAAGAATGTACCTGGGAGATACCTGTATGTTCCATTAAAGAGGATGCATTATTATAGTTCACACCACTTCCTGCAAGAACTTCAATATCCTTACCATAATTTTCTTGTAATGATTTGATCTTATCTGCTCCATCTATCGCAGTAGGCTGACCACCGCTTGTCAAAACACGATCAATGCCAAGTTCAACCAATTGAGTCATAGCATGATCTAAATCATCACAGCAGTCAAAAGCACGATGGAATACAGCCGTACGATGGTATTTATGAATAAGTTCTACAAATTCTCTTGTACGCTTGACATCAATTGTATGATCACTCTTTAAGAAACCAAAAGCGAGACCATCTGCACCATTTTCTAATAGATCTTCTGCTTCTAATAACATCTGTTTATATTCTATTTCATCATAAGTAAAACCAGCACCACGAGGTCTAACCATACAAATAATAGTCAATGTTGTTTCTCTTTTTAAGAGTTTTAATGAAGCAACAGAAGGTGTTAAACCTCCTAAATATAGAGCACTGTTTAATTCAATGCGTGTGGCACCACCCTTATAAGCACGTAGGCCATCCTTATAACTTCCACAGCATACTTCAATCATAGTTCTGTTTCCTTTCTAGATAATTGATAAAGTGTTAAAGCATAAATCTTTGCATTGGTAATAAGATCCTCTCTTGTCATCCATTCATTGGGATTATGTCCAATACCTTTCTGTCCTGGGAAAGAAGGTCCAAATGGAACAATATGAGGCATCATTTTCGCATAAGTACCACCTGTTGTAGTAACTGGAGTTCCATCATTACCCGTTACATATTCATATGTCTCTTTCATGATTTCTACCATAGGTGCCTTTTTATCAAAATAAACAGGTTTAAAATGAGACACGACTTCATACTCATACCCTTCAATATGATTGAGTTTATCAATTATTTCTTCTAGTGTAATTCCTGCAGGATAACTGATAGAAAAGCTGAAATCTTCTTTAGTCAAATGATAGTTACGGATTTCTAATTGTCCAAACTCATCATTCTTATAATCAATACCAAGTCTTTCACCTTTGTTTTGTGTATTTAAGATATAGTTATTCATAAAAGTAATCAAATGATCTAGATCAGCTTTCACTTTGATAACAGCACGTCCCCTTTCAGCATAAACAACAGGATATTTACAATCTGGTGTAAAGCCGGCAATAGGTGCTTTTTCATGATCTAAATAATATTTTAAATCCTCAAATCCTGATTCTTCATCACAGCCAAAGATGATACGTACTTCTCTTTCAGGCTTTATACCAAGTCTCTTTAAAGCAGTAAGGGCATAAAGACATGAAAGAATAGGACCCTTGTTATCTAGAATACCACGGCTATAAATCACGCCGTCTTCTTCATAAGCACTAAATGGTGGATGTTTCCAGCCTTCACCTACTGGTACAACATCTAAATGACCACAGGCACATACATAATCATCACTTTTACCATAACGAGCATAACCGATATAATGATCAACATCCACTGTTTCAAATCCAAGATCACGAGATAACTGGAGTGTTTCATCAAGTGCATGGCGTACACCTTCTCCAAAAGGAGCATCATTCACAGCCTCAGATTCTACACTATCAATACGTACAATACGCTTGATGCCTTCAATCATCTCATCTGCAATCTCATCAACAGCCTTTAATATTTCTTCATTCATTATTTTCTTACCAATGGGGCTGTTCTTGTACGCATATAATCATCAAGCCATTCCTGACTTGCTTTTTCAAACACACTATGTTCACCTTCATGCTTTACTACAAATACAGTTGGTTCAAGTTCTGGAGTTGCAACTACAAATGAGAAACCTTCAATATTTGTGGCACATCCCCATTCACCTTTATTATTCATAGCGATTAAAGACATATCTCCTGCTTCACCACGACGTTTGATTAATTCTTTAGAGAATGTATTAACAGCCTTTTCACATGCAGCCTGTGGGTGCATACCTTCCTTCATCATTCTTACGATTTCATAAGAGACACATCCCTTCATTACATCTTCACCAAGTCCTGTTGCACTTGCACCACCGACTTCACTATCAACATAGAAACCTGATCCAGATACGGGTGAGTCACCTACTCTACCAGAACGCTTCATAAATAGACCACTTGTAGAAGTCGCAGAAGTCATCTTGTCATGTTCGTCTAAGCAGACCATACCAACTGTATCATGACCAGAATAAGGTTTAATTTCTTGAGTCATTTCTTTTAATCTATTATGATAATGAATTTCAGCACGTTCAGTGAGCATGTTCTTTCTTTCAAAGCCATTCTTAGATGCATATTTTTCAGCACCTGCACCAACTAAGAAGTTGTTGACCTTTTCATGAGATAATTTTCTTGCGATTTCTACAGGATTGGCAAAGTCTTTGATTGCCCCAACACATCCTACTGAAAGAGTATTTCCGTTCATATAAGCCGCATCTAATTCAACAATCATTTCTTCGTTAGGTAATCCCCCATAACCTACTGATTTATAATATGGGAAATCTTCTACAGCCTTAACAGCTTCAACGATTGCATCTCCTGCATCCCCATGATTCTTTAACATTTCATCTGCTTTTGTAATACCTTCTAAAGCCATTCTCCAAGTAGCAATAATACCGTACATATTAATATCCTCCTTTTATTGAAAGAGGATACGTCCTCACGTATCCTCAAGTTAATTTAGAAACAATATTTAGAAGCAACAATGTCTTCGTCTTTCTGCTCACACATTGCCTTAGCAAGCTGACAGATTCCTTCTAATGATTCATTTAAACCAGTACCACCCTTCTTAGGTGTCTTGATGATATGAACCTTGTCTTTATATTCATTAATTGTCTCTTCATTTTCGATACTCATTGCAGCTATAGCATGTGAATGAGTTTTTTCGTTAATATCATAAGCGACACGTGCAGCCATGCGCCCATAGCCAAGATAGTTGAAACATGGACCACAAACAACAACATCTGGTTTAATTTTTTCTACCATTGCGCAAAGTTTACGGCTGACTTCATCACTATTTGCTTCATAGAATCCATCTCCACAATATAAACAACATACAACATGTCCATTTACCTGTTTTAAGAATGGTTCCATCATAATAGCAGGTCCACATGATTCTTTTACGAGTCCTAAAGGTACCATGTGATCATCTTTAATCCCTTTACCAGACTGGATCTGGTCATAAATCATTACGATTTTCATGTTTCATCCTCCTTCTTATAGATCGTCAAAAGATAAGTCGTCTAAATCAATGTCGTCTTCTTCTTTAGCAGCCTGAGCCTGAGCTTCTTCATTTAAGTACTGCTTATCAAGTACCTTGATGAATGGCATATAGATAACAACACCAATAACGATTAAGGCAGCCTGAAGCAGTGCACCTACCCAGTTAGTGGCTAAGAAACCTGAGATAATTGGTGGCATAGTCCAAGGGATGTTGATACCTGAACAGATTGGAACAATCTTAAGAGCCATACAGAAGTATGAGATAATGATGTTTACTGTTGGCACTAACATGAATGGAATAAGCATAGTTGGATTTAATACGATTGGTAAACCGAATACGATTGGTTCGTTGATACCAAAGATACCTGGAACTAAAGCAAGTTTACCTAAGTCTGTAATACGTTTAGATTTACAGAATAATAACATTGCGATTAATAATGATAATGTAGAACCACATCCACCAAATGTAGCGAATAAGTCCTGGAACTGCTGACAGATAATATGTCCTGTACCCTGTCCTTTAGTGAAGAAAAGAATGTTTTCAGCTGATAGAGTCTGAAGAATTGGGTTAAATACAGCACCTACTACAGATCCACCATTGATACCGAAGAACCAGAATAAGTGTAAGAAGATATAAGCAACAACCATTGCCCCTAATGTGTCACCAAGGTTAAGTAATGGTGTCTGTAAGAATTCGAAGATAATCTGGAATACGTTTGTTCCTAAGAAACCAAACATTAAGTTTACTAGGAAGAAGAAAGCCATTACGAATGTTGCTGGAATCAATGCTGAGAAAGATTCTACAACTGTTGGTGGAACACCAGCTGGCATCTTGATTGTCCAGCCTTTACCTTCTACCCAAGCATAGATATGTACGCTTAAGAATGCAGTAATGATACCTACGAAGATACCCTTAGCACCAACCCATCCTAATGGGATACCAGAAAGAGTTGCTTCAATAGTTTTAGATCCTACAGCAACATTACCAGTGATTGAATATGGCATGATTAGGAACCATGACATAAGTGCACAGGCAGCACCGAAGATCTTGTTTGTCTTCATCTGACCAGCAAATGAATAAGCGATACCCATTACCGCAAATACTGCCATGATAGTGAATGTTGCATCAGATGGCTTTGATAAGAATGCAGCAAGTGTCTCACCTGTTTTCTGATTGATAATTGTTGATTCTAAAACTTTTGTCCAAGCTGTAATTGGAAAGTTTGCGATTAATAAGAAAATTGATCCTGCAATAAGTAATGGTGTTGATACTAAGAAACCATCACGAATTGACATTAAGTATTTATTACGCCCAATTTTTTCTGCTAAAGGCATTAAATACTTTTCAAGTTGTTTCATCATACTTTAAGTACTCCCTTTAATTATTATTTATTGTTTTTTTTGATTAATAGAATAGCTTTTTTAAGTACTCTTTCACCGTTCATCATACCGTAATCATCTTGGTCGATCACAGAAATAGGTATGTTTAGGTGCCCGAAGTTAGCTACTGTTTCGTCATAAAGATATTCAACCTGTGGACCAAGTAAAATACAATCAGGACAATCAGAATTAACGATTTCTCCTAATTTGTTATGAGAGAAAGCAGCCACCTTGATTGGTAGGTTATGGCTATTTGCGACTTCCTGCATCTTACTTGCAAGAATACTAGTAGACATACCTGCACTACAGAATAAATAAACCTTTTTCATCCTATTCTCCTCCTTCTAATTTTTTAATTCTTTGAGATAGTTTGATAATCTCTTCAGCCATGATCTTTGTTGTTTCAGCATTCATAAGCTGATCTTCCGCATGCATAAGAAGAATTGTTGGAACTGTCTTTTCACCACATGCTTCCTTCTGGATAAGTGATGCATGTGCTTCGTGACCTTTCACAAAGCTTTCTTCTCCTTCTTTTATTTTTGCGCGAGCTTCATCAAAATCACCCTTCTCAGCAAGATACATTGCCTGTACATAGCGTGACTTTGCGGTACCCACGGCAGAAATAATGTTAAAACTTAATAATTCTAAATCTTCCATGTGATTTCCTCCATCTCACAATTCATAGTATAAACTTATATTTATTTTCAGGTAGTGAATGCGATTTCCTCTATTTAGGAAAAATTCACTACTTTAGTACGTGCTAGATAATCATGTAATGCTAGATGTTCTTTCTTATTCACTAAACATAAAATAGCACTCACGATTGTAATCGCAAAGCCAACATACATCATCGGCTTTACTAAACTAATACCTAAACTGATTTGTAATACCTGATGTAATATTGTACTTGCAGAATATAGAACTCCTTCAATAATAATGGCTCCTAATACTTCTCTTAGTAATAGTTCTTTAAGGCCTACATCTTTACCATCACTCTTTACAATCTTAATATGACATATTCTTTTACCGATTGTCTGTCCCTTATTAATAACTAAAGGAATCACAACATAGTAGATAATGGCGCCTAGTAATGCGAATAACCCACAAATCAGTCCTAATTGATGAGGGTATTCTAATAGATTCTGGTTCTTCATTGTGCCATAAATCTTCTGTGACACAATTGCGATAGGAAATGATGTAAAAAGAGCACCAATATACCAATCTAATAAGTATGCACCAAAACGTCTTGGTAATGATGCAATAGTCTGTTGTTGTTTTTTCATATGTTACCTCACGCTGTCATCAGCTTCATAAATTGTTGATAATTGTCTGCTTCGATAAACTGCATCAGCTGGTTATAATCAATAAGTACATTGGATAACCAGTCAAAGAATGTATGCAGCATCTGATTATCCTGTTCACTAATAGATAATAAGAGAATAAGACGTACTTCATACTTTCCCCACTTAACGGGATTCTTTAAGACCATGACGGATATAGTAGAACGTAATGGCTGTACTGTAATGGCATGAGGTACCGCAAAGCCCTGCACAAAGGCTGTTCCTGCCATCTCTTCTCTTTTAAAAACATCTTCTTTATATTCTTGTGTGGCATAGCCTAACTGAATCAGATTATCACATAAATAGTTAATGGCATCTTCCTTAGATGCGATGTCTTTTTTTATAAAGAATGTTTCTTGTCCAATCAGCTTCTTTACAATATGACAGAACTGATCATGATATTTTTCTCTATCTAATTGATTCAATGCCTGGAAGATCTGACTTTCATCCTCATAGTTCACAAATAAACTGATTGATACTGTCTTAATAGCCAATTCATGCTGCAAAGGTACAACAGTCAAAATCAAGTCAGGATGAAGTGATGCAATCATATTATTTTCAAAGAATGGGAATACTTTAATAATTTCCATACGTTCTCTAAAACGTGTTTCAATCTTATCCATACATGCTTTCGCCAGCATCTGATTATGGGGAATAATCATGACTACACGATATTTCTGTGTATTGATATGTCTTTCATAGGCTGTTCCAAAATGTAAAGCAAGATAAGAGATTTCATCTTCTACTAAAGGTTTACCTGTAACTTTAGAAATGACATCACTGGCATGTATCGCCATTTCAAAGACTAGAGGATATTGTCTTTTAATCTCCTTTAAATAAGCTGTTGTATTAGGTTTATCTACTTTAATACGATCAAGCAATGACTGCATATGAATGACTAAGCTATTGTAAAGTTCTTCATCATCTGTAAAATCAATATCAAAACAATCTTTAATGTCTAATAATACTTCTTCTACTAACTGTTGTGATTCTGCTTTTAAATCTACATGACTGCCTCTTCCTTCCAATAAGAAAGCAAACTTAACGACTTCTTCTTCAACATAAGGAATACCAAACTTTTGTGATAATTCTTCAAAGAAATCCTTTGAGACACGATATTCTAAATCAATACTTGTACAATCACTCTGTGTTTCATATAAATAATTCTTATTCCTGATACGTTCAATCGCAATACCCGCATGCATCATCAACATAGGAAGACTGACATTCTTGAACTTATAATGATTATTTGCGCAGACATTCTTAAAGATTTCTACTACATCAATGAGATTAAAATCCTTCCATAAATGAGACAAGGCACTGATATTTGTGAAGTTTCCTTTGATTTCTGATTCTAATAGATGCTTATATACAGAACGCTTCTCATTTTCATTACCTTCTAAACGAATGTGGTTCTTTACACGTATCACTTTTAAAGAAGGATATTGATTGAGTATACGTCTGATATTTCTTAAGTCATTATCAATCGTATAACCACTGACATAAATACGATCCTGTAATTCAATGAGATTGATTTCCTGTTTAAACAATAATTCCTTAATGATCCAAGATACACGTTCCTGAGATGTCTGAGGAATGACTGACTTTGTCGTAATTCCTTTGACACTTGTCAGCATCTCGTCTAAGTGATAACCTTTACGACGATTGGCTTCTATAAGAGTACATTCATACTCTTTATTAATATGCTCAATATCAGAACGGATTGTACGATCTGATACAGACAACATAGAAGCAAGCTCTTTACCTGTCACCCATTCATCATAATCATGAAGGATATCTATAATACGCTGCTGTCTATTATTCATCCGTATAACCTCCTGTACCTTCATTGTAATGGTTTACTGTG
>NZ_DBPF01000082.1:6099-6747 GCF_002299355.1 Catenibacterium sp. UBA627 | reverse complement strand
AATGTGACAGTTATTAAGAATTCTAAGAGTGGTGTATGTTCAGGTAGAAACCTTGGTGTAAAGAATGCGAAAGGTGACTATATTATGTTTCTAGATGCAGATGACTGGATTGAAAGTAATGCCTGTAAAATACTTCTAAATCATGCAGTAGAAGCTGAAGCAGATTGTGTTATCTGTAATTATAGTAGAGATTATAGTGATCATAGTGAAAAGATGCTTCATTATATAAGAGATACAATGTACAGTGACTGGAAGGATTATTTAAAGGATCTTTTAAATGTTCAGGCGGGTGTAGGATTCTGTTGGGGAAAATTGATTAAAGCCTCTACTATTGAAGATGTATTATTAAATGAAGAATTGAGTCTTGCAGAAGATGCAGAATATTGTGCACGTGCTTCACAGAAGTGGAACGTAATTGTGGGAGATGAGCATCCACTTGTTCATTATGTATTTAATGATCAGTCTGCTGTACGTAAGTTTGATACAGCTTATGCAGATAAGTTCCTCTTATCTATGAAAGCAGTAGAAGAAGATTTAAAAGATGTTATGGCAGAGGACAAGAATATAGAAACATTATTCTATAACTTTGTAAGTTATCATGTTTTACTTATTCTTGTGAATTACTGTGCACATCCACAAAATAAAGAT
>NZ_DBPF01000082.1:5554-6009 GCF_002299355.1 Catenibacterium sp. UBA627 | reverse complement strand
TCTATTACACGTAAAGTACCATTATGGTTCTTAAAGCATAAGATGAATAGATTCGCATTACTTGTAGGACAAGTAAGACAGAAACAATTTTCTAAGAGTAAATAAGGAGAGTAAAATGGAAAAGTATTATTTAAATTTAACAGCTGATAATAAATTTGACGCAGGGTCAAAAGCAGTAAAAGACTGTTATCAGATTTTAAAAGAAAATGGGTTTAAAAACTATGACATTAACAACAAAAAAGAGGGAAATAAAGTAATAAAAAAGTTATATAACATTTGTGCTTTAAGAAAGTTCTATGGATTCCCAAATGATTCTCTTATTGTTTTTCCTCATCCGATTTATACAGAAACTCAGTATATTAATATATTGAAAAAAATTAAGAAAAAGAAAAATTTAACTTATGTATTTTTAATTCATGATTTAGAAACCTTAAGAGGATTATTCCTTGATGATA
>NZ_DBPF01000082.1:1893-5435 GCF_002299355.1 Catenibacterium sp. UBA627 | reverse complement strand
TATATCCAAATGAAAATACTATAACTTATGATAAATCAGTATTATTAGCAGGTAACTTAAACCCTCAAAAGAGTAATTATATTAGTCAGTTAAAGAATATCAAAAATGTAAATTTTGAGTTATATGGTGTCAACTGCAGTGATGAATGTTTAGCTGATAACGTGAACTATAATGGTGCATTCCCACCTGATGATGTTCCTGCTCAATTAACAAAAGGTTTTGGTTTAGTTTGGGACGGGTCATCTGTTGATGAATGTACAGGTAATACAGGTAATTATTTACGTTATAACAATCCACATAAACTTTCTTTATATCTTGCATCAGGTATTCCAGTTATTGTATGGAAACAGTCTGCTGAAGCAGGATTCGTAGAAAAATACAATGTTGGTTTTGCGGTAGAGTCACTTAATGAATTAACTGATATTATGAGTGATATGACAGAAGAAAAGTACTTTGATATTGTGAAAAATGTGAAGGATGTTTCTAACAAAGTACGTAACGGATATTTCTTAAGTAAATCACTAGAAACAATCAAAAAGCTATAGTCGTTAATACAGAATCTAAGAAGATGCAGGATTTCTTCTTATCACTATAAACCTTCGTGAGAAGGTTTTTTAATGTCTAAATATATTTTTTATACCTATATATGTCATTTTATGTCACATTGGATGATTCTTTGTGTGAAATTATGTTAAAATGTTATCATAATATATAAGAGGAAGGGAGATATATATGAACAAAAAGTTGATTACAAGTTTTGTAAGTGCAGCGCTTGTTTGTTCGATGGGCATGTCTGGTGTAAGCGCAGTAACTCCAGTACCAACTATGCATAACAACAATCAAGTCACTGCAACATCATTGAGTCGTTCTGTAGCTGATTACAAGAAGATTGAAGGCATTAACGATCAGACTGTATTAGGCGCAGATTTTACTCATTACCAGCAGGATTTGGAATGGGGTAAAACGTATTACAATTACAAGAGCGTCAAAATTGATAACCTATTTAAGTTTGTACAGGGACAGGGAATTAATACGATTTCTGTCAAGGTTGCAGTAAATCCGGACACATCAAATGATAAAACTAAATGTTATACACTAGATAGTGCTATCAAAACAATTAAAGCAGCTAAAGAAGCAGGCTTAAAAACAAACATCACATTATTCTATTCTGATGATGTTACTTATGCAAATAGTCAGCAATTACCTGCAGGATGGACTCAGGATAATGCGGTAGAAAAGGCAACAGACTATACTAAGGAAGTACTTGATACTTTAAGTAAGAATGATGCTTTACCTACTATGATGACTATTGGAAATGAAGTGAATTATAATTTCCTTGGTCTAACTGAAGGTGGAGGATGGGATGGCTTTGTCGCAATGGCTAACATCTCTAAACTTATTAATGAAAAAGGTGTTAAAACAGCTTTAAGTTTTGCAGCACCTGATGATGCTGAAGGTATTCAGTATGTGATTGAAAAGCTAGGTTATGCAGGCGTAGACTATAGCTATTTAGGTGTTAATCTTTATGCTGATCGTAATGGTATTAATGATGATGTTAAAACATTACGTACTACAGTAAAAGAAAAGGCAGCAGATAAGCAGTTAATTGTTTCTAACATCAAGTTCCCACGTAAGAATGCTGATGAAACAGCATCTAATGAAACACAGGCAGACAGCATTTATAATTTATTAAGTGCTTCTATTAGTGATAGTAATGCAGGTGGTTTAATTTATGATGAAGCTGAATATGTAGGAAGCTGGAATGGTTTCTTTAATGAACAGGGACTTGCACAGACTTCTCTTGCAGTATTTGGTTTTGCACAGGGTTGGAATATTGATATTGATTCATACAGAGATCCTTATGAATATGGTGATGATACAGGTTTAAAAGAAAAGAATGTCACTATTAATAAGATTTCTAATATGTCTGAATCTACAATCAGAGGTGTAGATGTTGGATCATATGTAGCACTTACTAATGCAGGTGTTAAATATTATGATTATGATGGCAAAGAACAGCCATTAATGAAAATCTTAAAGGATAATGGTGTTAACTATATCCGTTTAAGAATCTGGAATGATCCATACAATGAAAAAGGTGAAACATACGGTGGTGGAGATAGCACTGTAGATAATGGATTAAAGATTGGTAAAGAAGCAACTAAGTATGGTATGAAGGTGCTTGTTGACTTCCATTATTCTGATTTCTGGGCAGATCCTGCAAAACAGATTCTACCAAAAGCATGGCAGAAGGATGCTAACGATCCAGATAAGATGTGTGAAAATATCCATGACTTCACTAAAGATACTTTACAGAAATTTAAAGATGCAGGTGTTGATGTAGGTATGGTACAGGTTGGTAATGAAATTACCAAAGGTATGGCTGGTATTCATAATAAAGACAGTAATAATTCTGTTTGGAAAAATGAATCTCAGTATTCTGTATTAGACCGTTATTTAAATGCAGGTTCTAAAGCAGTACGTGAAATTCTTCCAGATGCTTTAGTTACATTACATATTGAAACACCTAATCGTCAAATCTATTCTATGATCATGGATGCATGGGAAAAAGGAAATGTAGACTATGATGTTTTAGGTTCTTCTTATTACCCATTCTGGTGGAATACACCTGATATGTTAAGGGATGTACAGACTCTTGCAAAAGAAAGAGGAAAGCTATTTGCGGTTATGGAAACTGCATGGGTTAACAGTTATGAAGATGGTGATGGTACACCAAACTCTATCGGTTCTGATTATGGACTTTATCAGTATGAAATTGGTCCTCAGGGTCAGGTAGATGAATTAACTGATATGTATAAGGTTCTTACTGAACAGGATAACGGTTTAGGTGGCTTCTATTGGGAGCCAGGATGGATTCCAGTGAAAGCTGGATGGACTAACTGGGAGTACAATAAAGAAGTCGCTGATAAGTATGGTACTGGATGGGCTTCTAAGGGTGCTGTAGGTTATGCACCAGATGATGAAATGTATTATAATGGTCAGCCTTCATGGGGTGGATCAAGCTGGGATAACGCAACATTATTTGATATCCAGGGTAATGCACTACAGTCATTAAAGTTCTATAAAGATACAGTGTCTTTAGGTAAGGTTCAGACTACAAGAATCAATATCGTGAATAAAGAAAAAGAAGTTCTTAAGACTGAATATGTAAATGTAAATGTTGGTGATACAAAGACAATTACACTTCCAAAAGTTAATGGTTATTATGCACCAAAAGGTAACTATAACTACACAGTAAAAGGTGATACTGATGGTGTTAAGACAGTTACAGTCACTTATAATCATTCTACAGAAGCTAATCTAGTTTACGTGGATGGTGATTGGTACTTAATGCAGGATGGACAGGTTGTACATAAAACTACTCTTGCACAGGTTAATGGAACAGGTACTTGGTATTATGTAGAAGATGGTAAACTCAACTGGAATTATACCGGTTTAGTAAAATACTATAGTACTTGGTATTATGTTCAGAATGGTGTTCTTGACTGGAACTACAATGGCTTAATCTACTACAATAATAC
>NZ_DBPF01000082.1:0-1808 GCF_002299355.1 Catenibacterium sp. UBA627 | reverse complement strand
TATGTTCAGAACGGTAAGATTGACTGGTCAGTGAATACATTATCACAGGTTAATGGTGAAGGAACATGGTATAAGGTGACTAATGGACAGTTAGATTGGAACTATACAGGACTAACTAAGTATTTCAGTACTCAATACTATATTCAAAATGGTGTTCTTAACTGGAACTACAACGGCTTAATCTACTACAATAATACTTGGTATTATATTGAAAACGGTAGAGTAAATACAAACTACAACAATCTAGTAAAATACAATGGTAACTGGTATTATGTTCAGAACGGTAAGATTGATTGGTCAGTGAATACATTATCACAGGTTAATGGTGAAGGAACATGGTATAAGGTGACTAATGGACAGTTAGATTGGAACTATACAGGATTAGTTAAGTATTACAGTACATGGTACTACATTCAAAATGGTATTCTTGACTGGAATTACAGTGGTTCAGTAAATTATAATGGTAAAACATACACTGTAAAGAACGGTAGAGTTCTATAACTATAAAATACACTAAAATAAAAGACAGTATGCTTTAGATGATATGATGACCTCCCAGTAGACAGTGCAAATAATTAAAAGCACTGTTTGCTGAGGAGGTTTTTCTTATGGGAAGAAAAAGTAAGTTTTCTAAGGAACAAAAAATTGAAATATGTCGAAGGTACTTAGATGGCAGTGAATCAATTTCTAGTCTAGCTGAAGAAATAAATGTATCTAAAACTACAATTGAAAGGTGGATTAGAATCTTTAAAGCATATGGCGATTCTGCATTTGATGAGAAGCCTGCAAATGAATCATATACAAAAGAGTTTAAAAGGAAGGTCGTAGAAGCATATCTGGCTGGAGAGGGATCACTAAGAGATATTGCAGTAAAATATAAAATTCCTGCATGTGGGACAGTACTTGCATGGGTAAAGTTATATAATGATCATATAGACAATATGAAATGACGAGGAGGAAACAAAAAAGTAACTCTCCTTAATTGTTCAATCGTGGATTTACCATTATACTTTGAGTAGAAACAAAAATTCATAGTATTGTGGGATTACCGCAAACAAATAAGGAGGGTTACCTATGAATAGAATAATAAAAATTGGGATGGATGTCCATACTACAAACTACACTTTATGCATTTTTGAGCCATCTTTTGAACATGATGGTACAGTTCACTGTATTACACAGGTAAAACCTGAAGTTAAAAACATCATTCGTGTTATTGAAACTTTTAAAAAGAAGCATGAAAATGAAGAGCTGAATATTGTATGTGGCTATGAAGCGGGATGTCTAGGATATTCTTTATATCATGAATTAAAAGAAAAAGGAATTGAATGTGTTATCCTGGCTCCAACAACCATGAAAACTGAAAAAGGTGGAAGAAAACTTAAGAATGATTATCGTGATGCCAAGATGATTGCGGAATGTTTGGCTTATGGAGGATATTCTGCCGTACATGTTCCTACTGAACTTGATAATTCAGTAAAAGAATTCATTCGTATGAGAGATGATATAAAAGAAAACCTGAAAAGTATCAAACAACAAATAATTGCGTTTTTAACACGCAATGGTAAACAATTCGAAGGAAAAAGTTTCTGGACAAGAAAACATATTGATTGGATAAATACGTTTTCTTTTAGTGAACCATTACTTCAAGATACCTTGAAAGAATATATGATTGAATATAATCATCTATGCGATCGTGTAGAGACTTTAGATAAACAAATTGAAGAAATATCATTAAAAGAGGAATATGTAGAAAAAGTGCAACAGCTGCAATGTCTGATTGGGATTAAAACGCATACTGCACTATC
>NZ_DBPF01000023.1:7604-7728 GCF_002299355.1 Catenibacterium sp. UBA627 | reverse complement strand
GATGTATTTATCACAGAACCCAAAAATGCAGGCAGGCTTATGAGACGAGCCAAAGAAACTACGGTCAATAGTAAAGTCAAGTTTAATAGGAAAAAGCGTTCTGGCAGATCCATAAAGAATAGAT
>NZ_DBPF01000023.1:0-7496 GCF_002299355.1 Catenibacterium sp. UBA627 | reverse complement strand
CATACTGTTGATGACTATATTAAAAAGAGATTATCTGACCGAATGTATAAGCTGCAAGATGGTACTGAAGTACAAAGAGACTGGTATTCATCATTCTTATTACACTGTTACGATTACAGAACCAAAGATATAGATAAAAACAAATGCATTTCTGAATTTGATAAGTGTTACAGCAAAGAAAAAGACCTAATCGAATGGATTAAGGCTAACGAGATCAAGGTATCAAATAGCGGAATTAAGATAGCGTAAAACATATTCAGGGAGATTGATTATACTTCCCTACGAAAGTAGAAATTTACCGTCAATGTGGTCGCTGGACTGCTTGGTAATGAAAGTTCTGATTCAAATAGATTTACACTTGTAACTTCAAAGTCTGAAAATGATGTACGATTACAAGCTACACTTGGCAATCAGAACCCCACGGGCTTGTCCGTGGGAGTAGTCAGGCTAGGTATTTACTTCTATTGCAGACATAAGAAGAATACACATGTTGAGTTGAAACGTATGAGAGCAAAAGAACTCTTTTAAATTATTAAAGGCTGTAACGAATAGATAACCTTAAACGTTACAGCCTTTTTTACTTTGAAGAATAATTATATTATTCTTCTACTTTTTCAAATTCTTCTGGTCCTACACCACATAGTGGACATACATAATCTTCAGGTAATTCATCACCTTCATACACATATCCACATACTTTACATACCCATTTCATATTATAATACCTCCTTTAGTATATAGTAATTATTACTACTTATACTATAGTACTTTTGAGATATAATTCAATAAATATGCTCAAACTAAAAAAAGAAGTACACTAAGCGTGCCCTTCTTTACGCATCTCTTTACGATACATTTTATAGAGATCAGCATGACATAGATTATTTGTGCCACATGTATTACAATTATGTCCACAGACACCTATGCCTTTTTTCTTATTTTTATATATAGTTCTAAGGACAAGACAAATCCAGATAACTAATAAAATACTTACTATAATTGTACCCATAATATCTCCTCCTCGCTTCTATTATACAATTATCTTGGTGTATAACCAAGTTTGATGATCATCTGTTGATATATTTCTAGATCAGGTTGATTCATAGAAAGAATAGTGATTTCTTTCTTATTCATGTTTACTGATGCTAGATATTCTTTATGTTGATTAAATGCGTTTTCTATTGTTGCTGCACAGTTCTTGCAGAACATATCGTCAATATGAAGAGTAGTACGATAGGGATAAAGATTTTTATCTTTATCCCCCGTACCTATTTTCTTTATTTGATCATGTTCCCCACAACAGCCAGACTGCAAAGTCTTCTTGTAGTGAAGAGCACCTATAATGAGCAACACAACAACAATAGCCACAACTATGATGTTACCCATAATTGATTAGGCTCTCTGTGTCTTTAATTCTGGTTTAGGTGCTGGTCTTACAATGAAGTAGATCATTACTAGAACACATACGATTGATAAAATCTGACCTAATCCGAATGGTGCACCATAGAATAACCATGAACCTAACTGATAAGTGATCATAGCTAATACATAACCTAATACCATCTGGTATAATACTGCAAACCATCCCCAGAACTTAGAACCCATTTCTCTCATGATTGCTCCAATAGCGGCAAAGCATGGTGGATCGAATAAGTTCAAGATCATGAATGAGAAGCCACCCATTGCAGAGAAAGTATTCACCATAGCATGAATTGCCTTAGCACCTGAATCTGCATCACCCATGTGATTCAAGATAGAGATAGTAGAAATAGCCTGTTCCTTAGCAGCTAATGCTGAAATAACAGCTACTGAACCTTTCCAGTTTTCAATACCTACTGGTGCGAATAATACTGCAAATAGATGACCAACAGATGCTAACATTGAGTTTTCAATTTCGACCATCTGGAATGAGAAGTTAAATGTAGATAATAACCATACAACGATACAAATACTAAAGATAATAGTACCTGCTTTAAGCATGAATGCTTTTGCACGTTCCCATACATGGATGAATACACCCTTAAAAGTAGGAAGATGATATGCTGGTAATTCCATTACGAATGGTGCTGGATCACCGGCAAAGAAACGAGTCTTCTTTAATGCGATACCTGATAAGATAATAACTAAAATACTTAAGAAATACATTGCTGGCGCAATCCAAGTGTTACCTGGGAAGAATGCTGAACTGATCATACCAATAATAACAGTCTTCGCACCACAAGGAATAAATGTACATAATAGAATAGTCATTCTTCTATCTGCTTCATTTTCAATAGTACGTGTACCCATAACGGCTGGAACACCACATCCTGTACCAATTAAGATAGGGATAAATGATTTACCAGATAAACCGAATTTACGTAATAGTCTATCCATAATGAATGCAATTCTTGCCATATATCCTGAATCTTCAAGAATAGCTAAGAATAAGAAGATAAGTGCCATCTGTGGTACGAAACCTAATACTGTACCAACACCAGCGATAATACCATCATTGATTAAGCTGATTAATGGAGCTGCACAACCAATTGATTTAAGGAAAGTTTCTACTGCAGGTGGAATGATTTCAGTAAATAATACATCATTCACCCAGCTAGTCATCCAGTCACCTACTGTAGATACTGAGATAAAATAAACAAACCACATAATTAATACAAAGAGTGGTAAAGCCAAGAATCTGTTAGTCACAATCTTATCAATCTGATCTGATGTAGATAATGTCTGATGGGGATTCTTCTTTGTAAGAACCTTGTTAATAGAATTCTTAATAAATGTATATCTCTGGTTTGTGATAATAGATTCTGAATCATCATCCATTTCTTTTTCACAATCCGCAATATGACCTTCGATTTCATTTAATACTACCTGATCTAATTTAAGTTCAGCCAATACCTTTTCATCTCTTTCAAATACCTTAACCGCAAACCATCTTAACTTAGATGCATCTACTCTATCTTCAATAGATTCTTCAATATGTGCTAAAGCATGCTCTACTGAACCAACAAATACATGAGGATGTTCTGATGCTTTATGGTTATGTGCAAGTTTAATTGCTTCTTCAGCAACTTCCTGAGTTCCTTTATTCTTTAATGCAGATAAAGTGACTGCTTTACAACCAAATAACTGGCCTAACTGATCTAAGTCAATCTTATCACCCTTCTTTTCTATGATATCATACATATTGACAGCTAAAACCATTGGAATACCTAATTCAGCTAACTGAGTTGTTAAATATAGGTTTCTTTCTAGGTTAGTTCCATCAATGATATTAATGATTGCATCAGGTGTTTCATTAATTAAATATCTTCTTGTAACAACTTCTTCAAGTGTATAAGGAGATAATGAATAAATACCAGGTAAATCCTGGATAGTCACATCTTTATGACCTTTTAGTTTCCCATCTTTCTTTTCAACTGTAACCCCTGGCCAGTTACCAACATACTGAGTACTCCCTGTCAGTGCATTAAATAACGTTGTTTTACCAGAGTTAGGGTTACCCGCTAACGCTATCTTCATAACTATTCCTCCACTTCAATCATCTGCGCATCTGCTTTACGCAAAGATAATTCATAACCACGTACTGTAATTTCTACTGGATCTCCTAAAGGTGCAACTTTCCTTACATAAACACTCTGTCCTTTAGTTAAACCCATATCCATAATTCTTCTTTTTACTGGACCTGTACCAGTCACTTTTTTAATAGTTACTGTTTCGCCCACTTTTACATCTTTTAAGTTCATGTTACTCCTCCCTCAAAATAATATACGATTGGCCATCTGTTCAGAAAGCGCAATCCTACTACCTTTCACATTACAAATAATTCCGTTATCCACTTTACTGATAATAGTTACTTCTCCATCTACCACAAAACCTAATTCTGCAAGATGATTCTTTACTTTATCAGTTCCTGTAATACGTCTAATAATGACTGTATCTCCAGGATTTGCCATACTAATTGGCATATAATCCGCCTCCTTAGATGATTAGACTAAACTAATTAGTCTTTTCTAACTTCGATGTTAGTATAGCCTTACTGTTTTTATATGTCAACAAAAATGTTAGTAAAGCCTAACTTTTTCATTATTTGAATTTTTATGCTATAATGATGGAAATGAGGTGAATAAGATGAGTGAATCAACAGAAATGTACTTAGAAACTATATTAGTTATTCAAAAGAAGAAAGGACATGTGCGTTCCATTGATATCGCCCGTGAAATGAATTTCTCTAAACCTACTATTTCACAACAGATGAAAAGATTAAAAGAGAAGGAACTCGTCAACATGGATGAAGGTGGTGCCATTACATTAACAGACGCTGGTGCTAAGATTGCGAATATGATATTTGAAAGACATACTGAATTAAGAAATATCTTAATTCATATTGGTGTTAGTGAATCAACTGCTTCACAGGATGCTTGTCGTATCGAACATTATATTTCACCAGAAACTTTTGAAGCTTTAAAAACATATTTCAAAGATAAGATTTAAATAAAAAATCACAGGTGTGTGCTGTCCTGTGATTTTTTATTTCCTCTGTTTTAAGGAACTGAGAATATGAAAGGATATGTTATGTTTAGTAAAGGGTTAGCCTTTACTAACTTAATGATACTACTCATATGAGATAAATGCAATAGAAATAGCAAAAAAAACACCTGCAAAGCAGGTGTTAACGTTTATTGAAACGTTTAGAGATTTCTACGATTGGGATAACTGAGAATGCAAGTAATGCTGCAATCGCGAAATGAGATGGATTAAGAGGCACTAAACTAAATAAATGAGAAAGAGGTGTAAAGATGATGGCTAACTGTAATATAAGACCTAAAGCTGTTGCACCCCATAAATACTTATTGTTGAATACCTGTTTATTAAATACTGAATGATGACTCTTTACGTTAAAAGCATGACATAATTCAGCGCCTGACATAGTAATAAAGGCCATAGTCATCGCATATTCATGATTACTGAAATACTGACCAATTGAATAAGATGCTAAAGTAAGTAAACCTACCATAACACCCTGCCAGATGACTTTCACCATTAAACCATTCGCAAAGAAACCTTCATCCTTTTCTCTTGGTTTTCTATCCATGATATCATCTTCAACTGGTTCTAAACCAATCGCAAAGGCTGGTAAAGCATCTGTGATTAGGTTAATCCATAATAAATGAATAGGTAATAGTGGAACACCAAATCCCCATGAAGGATTAATTAACGCAATAATAGAAGCTAAGAAGATTGCAAGTACTTCACCAATATTACTTGATAATAAGAACTGTACATCCTTCTGGATATTATCAAAAATACCACGACCCTGTTTAATAGACTGAATAATAGTCGCAAAGTTGTCATCTGTTAGGATCATAGTAGCAGCATTCTTCGCTACATCTGTACCTGTAATACCCATAGCACAGCCAATATCTGCAGTCTTTAAGGCTGGTGCATCATTAACACCATCCCCTGTCATAGCAACAATTTTATTCTTTGATTTCCATGCTTTGACGATATTTACTTTATGTTCAGGAGCCACACGTGCATAAACACTATATTTTTCTACATTCTTTTCTAATTCTTCCTGAGACATCTGAGATAATTCTTCACCAGAAATAACTTCCTGTCCCTCACTTAAAATACCTAAATCCTTCGCAATAGCAGTCGCTGTTGTCTTATGGTCACCAGTGATCATAATAGTGCGCACACCTGCATGCTTAGCAACTCTAATGGCTTCTTTTGCTTCTGGACGAGCTGGGTCAATCATACCTACAAACCCAATAAAGTCCATATCATTTTCTATTTCTTCTACTGTAATGTTAGTAGGCATTGTATCATATTTCTTTACTGCCACAGCTAAGACTCTTAAAGCGTCTTTAGCCATTTCATCATTGGCGGCCATCGCCTGATCACTATCTACATTACGACATCTACTTAAGATCACATCAGGTCCACCTTTAGTAATAGACACATAATGATCTCCATCCTTAAGAATAACACTCATCATCTTACGATCAGAATCAAAAGCTAATTCTCCTACACGTGGATACTTTTCCATGAGTGCTTTCTTTTCAAAGTTCATCTTTTTACTTGCTTCTACTAGTGCAACTTCAGTAGGATCACCTAGTACCTTACCATCATCAATAGAAGCATCAGAACATAGAGTAAATGCATTCAACATATCAATAGTTTTAGAATCTGCATCTCCTAAGTCTTTCACTTCTTCACCATCTAAGCAAGTCTTTAAGATAGTCATCTTATTTTGTGTTAATGTACCTGTCTTATCAGAACATACAATAGAAGTACTACCTAATGTTTCTACTGCAGGTAGTTTACGAATTATGGCATGCTGTTTAACCATCTTAGTCACGCTGACAGCTAAGACAATAGTAACAGTAGCTGCAAGACCTTCAGGTACAGCTGCAACAGCTAAGGCAACAGCTGTCTCAAATGATTCTAACCAGCTAATACCGCTCAATGATTCAAGAATAAATACAATCACACAGATTACAATACAAAGTAATCCAATTGTTTTACCTATCTCATTTAATTTGACCTGTAAAGGTGTTAATTCCTTTTCACTCGCATTCAACATGCCAGCAATCTTACCTACTTCATTCTTCATACCAGTAGATGTAACTATTGCCTTACCACGACCATAAGTGACTACTGTAGAAGAGAAGACCATATTTGTCTGGTCCCCAATCACAACATCCTGACTAATAGGATCAGTTGTCTTTTCTACAGGAACAGATTCACCTGTTAAGGCAGATTCATCCACCTTTAAGTTATAAGCTTCAATTAAACGTGCATCACTAGGAATCATATCCCCTGTTTCAAGAATAATAATATCACCAGGCACTAATTCCTTAGAAGCAATAGTCTGTTTCACACCATCTCTTAATACCTTAGATTGTGGTGCAGATAATTCCTGTAATGATTCAAGACTCTTTTCTGCATGACTCTCTAATACAACGCCTAGAATCGCATTCATCATTACTACGATTACGATAATAAGAGAATCAATCCAGTCCCCTGGTTCTACAATAATAGATATCACTGCTGCAATAATTAAAATAATAATCATTGCATCCTTAAACTGATCTAGAAAACGTAAAAGAAGAGACCTTTTCTGTGGCTTTTCTAGTTCATTGGTTCCATATATGCCTTGTCTCTTATTTACTTCAGAAGAAGTGAGTCCTTCTTCTATATTTGTATCTAAAGAGTTTACTACTTCTTCAATTGTTTTTTTATACATTTGTATTTCTGCCACTCAAAATGTGATTAAATATACTCACATCGAGATAATGTAAGTTCTCACGAACATTACTTACTATTTTATTGTGTATGCTTTCGATTGACAAAAAATCATATCTACTCACAAGCTCTTGTACACTCCATAGTCGTTAATTCCCAAAGCAGCCTTCGGTACATACCTACGTTTGCGTTCATTTATGCAACTTCTTAGATCGTAGCATCTTTCAAATTAAGTGCAGCATTGAAATCTC
>NZ_DBPF01000085.1:3975-8868 GCF_002299355.1 Catenibacterium sp. UBA627 | reverse complement strand
ACATTTTTCTTAAACTTAGCGATATTTTAAAATATGTATTATTATTGTAAATAATGTAAAGAATGAGTATAATTGAATTATAAAATGTAAGCGATTACAATTAATCAATAATTAAAAATAAGGAGGATAATTTTTATGAAAAAAATCGCAAGAGTTTTAATCGTTTTTATTCTAATACTATCTGGTAATATTCTAAATGTTCAAGCATATGATAGAGTATATTTTTCAAAAGAAATTCCAGAAAAAATGGAATCTGTCACAATTATCAGATATATCGATAATTCTCATTTTATATTGGTTGACGGTGAAATAAGCGACGATTTTGAGTTTACATATTTAGATCCTACAGGATTGACAGATTTGTATCCAACTCCTTTTAAGGGTATGACAGTAAAATATGCTGCTGATGGTTATATTACAAGAATCTTGGATGAGAACAATCGAGAAGTGGAATCTGTAAAAAATGACAATATGACTGTGCCAATAAATACTTATAGTGTTGACGATAGAAATAATAATATTCTTAAAGCATCTTGGGGTAGTAATAAAAATAGATTATATAGAAATAATTACTATAATTGCTATTTTGGATATGGTAGGGCTACAGCGTATAATCATCAACCTGGACAAAAGAATCATGTATTAGTTAAAGGAGACGTCGCTACTAGTTTAAAATATGATAATATTACTTGTGGTCTAGTTGTTAAAACTACTATACATGGGAAAACAGTTAATATGCATAAGTGGGATGCGGGTGGTTTACCTGATGCAATTGTAGATATTTGGAAGGATGGAGTTACTTATTGGGGATACGATGCGAAGAAACTTGATGATTTTGCGGTGAAGGATGTTGTTATTGAACATAAGTAAGAAGGAAAATTATGAACAAATTAAAATGCTTACTTAGTGTCACAGTTTTATTATCACTGCCTGTAGGATGCTCTGAATCATCTCATTATTATATTTCTATGACCACAACTCATGCGACGAATCAGGAATTCATATTTACCAGCAATACTTATATGTATGATTTAACTTCTAAAAAACTTAAGAAGGTTTCTTCAGAACCTTATGAAAGTCAGTACCCACTTTCTACTTATGATTATAAGAATAATAAAGTATATTATTCAGGAAGCGATAATAAAGAATATGGGAATTCATATATTAAACAATATGCTTTATCTACTCATAAAACATCTAAATTTATTGACTATGTAGATGCAATCAATGATATCAGAATACTGGATGATCATAAGATGTTTATTGTAGGACGTTTAAAAAAGGTAAAAAAGAATACCATGGTACCTTCAATCTATAATACTAAAACACATAAAATAAATTATTTAAACTGGAATCAGGATAGTTTTGCGACATGTACAAATTATAATCCAGACACCCAGGAATTAATTATACCTCATTATTCAATGTCTTTAAGTTATAAACTGACAGATGATTATAATAACGGTATTATAAAAAATGAAGTTGATTCTTATGCGCCAATTACATTCACTGTTGTGAAGAAAAACAAAACAGAAGATGTTTTTAAATTAAATCACAAACAGCTTGATAGTACTTATATTGATAAAGATTATATATACTATGTAACAGATAAACAGACATCTATTACTAACTTTGATTTGGTGAGATATGATCGTCACACAAAAGAAAAAAAGAAATTATTAGATGGAAAGTGCGGCTATTATTCCATGAATATAGTTACTGTTTTAGATAATATTATCTATTTCATAGGGCAAAGATCTGAGGTATATGAACTTGTAGAATTAGATATGAATACAAATGAACAAACAGTCATCTATCAATCAAAAACTCAAGAAGCTATTAACAATGCACAATTTTATAAGAAATAAAAAAAATATGGTTCACCAGCATGAACCATATTTTTATTATGCACGAATTGTTTCTTGTAATGGATATTGGTTGAGTAAGTATTGTGGATCAGAGCTAATTATATGCATTTCATTCATGAAATGATGTAATAAATAGCTGAACGTATTGCCATAACATTCCTTCTTTAACTTATAGAAAGGAGTGTACTTTAATTCAACTAAGTCTTGTTCTCTTAATGACATCTCTAGTTGATGGTTTCCATCAATGACAGTATAGAGTCCATTACTCATATAGGAATCAGTAATAACGGGATAATATTTAATGCTTTTTATATTCTTTTGTGAACATTGGAATTGATTTAACAAGTAGATGTTCATATCAAAAGGAATAGGATGGTTGATTCTATTTCTATCTAGTTCATCTTCAGTCATAGATTGAATAGAAGATGTCTGATAAGCATCTGATTGAATCACATGATCAATATTAAAATAAACCTTATAGCTTCCTACATGAGGAATAGAATAGTTCATCACATAATATTCAGCATCAGTTAAAAGATCCATAGAAATAGAATTATATTGATTTTCATCCAACATACTAAAAAGATCATACCATTTGTTGATAAAATTCTGTTGATGTACAAGAGTAGTTACACTTAAATGTTTTAAGTAATTAAGAAAATCAGTTTTACGTTGATTCATATATATCACCTTTCTAAGCAATAAATCGTATTAAAGAGAATAACATGCTTATAAATGGTTTGATCAATATGGAAATATCCAGAAAACCATAACTTATATGTGACCTGTTGTTCTATATCATCCATGACTTCATCTATGTTTCTTAGATGAGGAAGGGTATAGTCATCCAGGTTACAAGGAATAGTACGTGTATGTAAGAGTTCTTTAATATGGAACGGACAATCATGCGTAATAATATAATCAACATGAAAGTTATATTGAAGTAAGTTATTGAGTGCTTCATTCCATTCTTGAGTTGTAGGTAATTCCTGCTGCCACCATGAACGATGTTCTACACGTGTTTCTATATCACATGAATAGCCACCACCAAAAGTGAAGAATGTCAATCCATCAATTGTATAAATCTGTCCTCTCATCAAATGAACTACAGACTCCTTAATAAAATGCACCTTTCCACCATGCCAGCTAGAAACAGGATAATCATCCAATAATTCAAAGTTCTCATGATTTCCATCCACAAATAATGTAGTCCATGGCTCTGAATCCAACCAGTCAGGTCAGAATAAATCTGGTAACATATCATCCCATACAGCTCCAAAATCACCACATATAATGACATAATCTTCTTTTGTAAGTATCTGTCCCTCAGGAAAATGATGAGGCTTTAATTTAGAGATATCAAAAGGACAATGTGTATCACCGGTAATATAAATCATAGACTTCCTCTCTTTTGTCTTTAGTCTATCATACCAACAAAAAGTTCTTCTTAAGTCTATGTAAAATTTAAGTAAAGAAAAAAGCCTCGAATGAGGCTTTAGTTTAATACTCTTTGATGAGGTGTAAATGTTGTATCATCAATACCCTTGAATGTATAACCAAGGCTCTGATAATGTTCAATAACTTTAGGTAATGCTTCTACAGTTGTATTCTTTGCAGCTGTATCATGGAATAATATCATAATCTGATTATTACGAGAAGCTGTCGCATTCGCAATAAGTCTTGCAGTAGGCACATTATTACCTGATGCATCTCCACTGCTGACATTCCAGTCATAATACTGATAACCTTTTTCCTGTACCATTCTAGTAAGACGACTCATAATACCTGCAGAATAATGTCTAGAAACTGTATTAGAACTTCCTCCAGGGAATCTAATATAACGAGGAGTAAATCCAATAAGACCCTTAACCATATTACCTACTTTATTTAAATCATTAAAGTAAGCATCAGTAGAAGAATAAACAGTACGATAATCATGACAATAAGTATGAAGTGCTATAGTATTGCCTCTTTTATGTGCTTCCTGAATTAAGTAATTATATTTCTGACCATTACCAGTTACAAAGAATGTCGCTTTCGCATGATATCTATCAAGAATATCTAATACACGCTGAGTATTCTGAGAAGGTCCATCATCAAATGTAAGATAAACAACCTTTTCACCACTTGGTGCAACTGCATTTGAAGGACGTGGATTATTTACAATAACAGTCTGTGTATACTTTCTTTTATTACCAGACTTATCTTTAGTTGTATAGATGACTTTATAAGTACCTGCTTTTCCAAAATCTACTTTGCTGCTGTCTACAGATACCTTAGGATTCTTATCAAAATCATCTTCTACAGTAATACCTTTCATGAAATCAATATTAGAACCTACAGTCGTATCATAATTCTGAAGACCTGCAAGTAATGGTGCTTTAGTATCCTTTACTGCTTTCACATTGACTTCTTTTTCAGTCTTATTACCACCCTGATCTTCTACAACAACAGTAACCTTTTGTGTACCTTCTTTATCAAAAGATACATCTTTCTTAAAGTAAGTCTTAGTCTTTGTTTCATCTTTAATATCAGTCACAAATTCACTTGCTTTAACTTTAGTACCTACTTCTACTGCTTTATTCACCACTTTAAATGTAGGCTTCTTAGTATCTACAACTTCTACATTTAATACATAGTTCTTCTTGTTTAGTGTATAAGTAATCTTATACTTTCCAAGTTTTTTGACGTTAACTTTAGAATTATCTACAGTCACATCACTCTTATTACCTCTTACTTTTTTAATAAAAGACATAGGATTGTAAGTACTATTGATTTCAATATCCTGTGTACTTTCATTAAAGCTAACAGCTGGACGTGTCATGAAATAAATGCCGATACCAAGCACTAAAACGACAATACAGCCTAATAGGACATATGCCCTCTTTCTTAAATGACGTTTTTTCATTTCTATTCTCCCTCAACTTTATATCTTCAACAATTTTGTATTATATATCTAATATGTGTAATTTGTGTGTAAATTAAGAAACAATTAAGAACTTTTTTTAATTACATATTATTTCTT
>NZ_DBPF01000085.1:344-3956 GCF_002299355.1 Catenibacterium sp. UBA627 | reverse complement strand
ACAAAGTAGGTGACATAATGGATACACAATTGATAAAAGGAATGTTGGAAGGATGTATTCTTACTCTTATTAGTCATAAGGAAATATATGGTTATGAACTATTAGTAGAACTAGAGAAGTATGGCTTTGAGAATGTAGGAGAAGGAACATTCTATCCGATATTAACACGTTTGTCTAAGAAGGGATATTTATCATGCAGACAGGTGAAATCAAAAGCTGGACCATATAGAAAATACTATAAGATTACGGATGAAGGATTAGTCCATTTGAGAGAGTTTAAACACTCATATTATAAGATAACGGGTATTGTAGAAAAGATTTTGGAGGATAAAGAATGATTGCACAATATAACACATTAAGAAATCAATTAACAGGAGACTATCAGGCATTCTATGACAAGGCATATCAATATGCACAAGAGAGACATTATCCAGGATTCTATGCGAATGATATACTTATGAGCTTGTTAGATCTATTAATCACAGCACAGATGAACCATAAAGAATTAGATACACTTATTAAGGAAGATCATGATACATTTATTAAGAATTATTTTCATGATCAAGGAAAGAAAACCACATGGATCAATAGCTTCTTTAGATACACCATCTTCTTATGGAACTATGTATTTTATTTGATTCTTACCCCAACATCTCATGCAGGCGGAAAGGTTATAGAAGCAACAATCCTGATTATTCTTATTGATCTTATTATGAAAAACAAGCGATATAATATTCTACTAGATTATATTGTATTGGCTCTTGTACTCATATTACCGTCTATTTCAGTTCCTTATATGATTCCTCTTATTATTAGTATAGTGCTTCTTATTATCAGTACTCTCTATCAAGTGTATTATACATATACACATCAAAATACAATCAGCTACTATAGTGAAGAAGCACAATCACAATCGAATGATTATGTGAATGATATACTTAAGAAGCAGAATGAAGAATTTAATTGTAAAAGAGAAAAACATCATCTTCCACCTCTTACTCTAGAAGAGATGAAACTGTATAAGAAAAGAAGAAATCGTAAGATTGGATTAATCATTGATATCATTGTAGGAATACTCATCTTCTATCTTGCCTATAGAATAGGGGACTATAAAGAAAGTATGACAATGTTGTCTTATTATCTTCCTGTTTATATTATATTCAGTACAAGATATCTCTCTTATCTTGTGAATCCAAAAGGGCAGTTGATTCATATATTAAATATTATTGCAGTGATTAACCTTTATTTCTTTATTCAGGTATGTCATATCAATCATATAGTAATTACTGTATTATGCTTAATGATCATCATGATAGAAACAGGTGCTATGATGATGATTTCTGTCTTTAATAATATATCTGAATACTTTGATCAATTAATCAGTCTTTTTTCAGTTGGTTTCATACTTGTAGAAATGAAAGTAGAGTTCTGGCTTTCAGCCATTATACTTATTGTATTGTTTGGAGCATTAGTTAAAAGCATAAAAAAACAGAAGATATAATCTTCTATTTCTTGTAGAACACTAATGTAGAGTTATTATACTTTAGATACAGTTTATTATTCTTAAAGTAATAGTGAATTGTTTCAGTTGTCTTCATAGACTTCCATGAAGCAGGTGGATCAAAATCATCAAGATGATCACATTGGAGAGTAAGTGTATCATCTTTCTTGATCATTTTTCCTCTTATGACAGGATTACCTGCTTCTGCATCATACATATTAAAAGATAAGTTTTTATCTATTTCTAATGTGAGATATGCAGTATAGATGTCTTTGTTTTCTAATGGAGATTTCTCACATTTCCATGTACCTTCTAATTGTGGTGTAGTGTGACAGGCACAAAGAATAAGAGAAAGAATAATTACACATATTTTTTTCATAACACAGAACTCCTTTCTATAAGCCATAATTCGCATATGTTGACTTTAATTTGAGCATAAACTATAATAAAGACGAAGGAGGAACAACCAGTAAGCGGTTGCCCTTGGATTTTGAATGAGAAAATAACTACCTCAAACTTTACCAGGGAGTGAGGTAGTTATTTTTTTACGTTCTTATCAATAATGATAAGAAGTAATCTAACAACAAGTGTTAATAAAGATATAATCAGCGTTAAACATGTTAACATGATCATGATTATTTCATACGTTGTCATTAGGCATCACCTCCGTTTTCAACTTAAAAGAAGAATTACGAAGGGTTGCGTACCTTCGTCATAACGACCAAGGATAACCACCTACCGTATACGGTTGTTCCATATAAAAATTATATCATATAAGCACGGAGCTATAGATAAGTTATTGAGTATTGAAAAAAATTAAAAGGAGGGATGTTTCATCCCTCTGAGTCTAATTGATATCTTCTAATTTAAAATGAATATCCTTGTTTTCACTTTTAACTGTTAAACGCTTTTTTTTCATATCATTATCTAAGTTGAATGTAAATACTACTTCATCATCTGTAATCTTTATGATTTTTGAATTATTATTCAATGTTGTACCGATATCAGGTTCTATACTAATCTTATAGTATGTATTATCAATAATAACTCCTATACCGTGTCTTTCTATTAACTCCTTATCTTGATATAGATAAGCCATAGAAATTAGACCATCACTTTCTTTAATATCTACAAATTTTATATCTGTCCCATTTTTAAATAATTGACTATACTTATTTAATTTTTTGTTTTTCTTATTTAACTGCACTATGGTTGTTGCTTTGTTTTGGTTTTCAATAAATAAATAGCCATTAAAAACAATCGAGATTCCTAATATAAATATAATGATTCGATACCATTTTTTATTTTTCATGTATGTTCCCCTCCTATTTTACAAGATGCATGTCCTTTTATGGTATATAAGAGTTATTGTAAGTGATCAGTAAGAATGTAGAAGTAGATGCTTCTGCAGAAACACTTGAGCTTAGCAATAGCACTTGCATTTATTGTTATCTCTTTAACAAAAACTTCTCTTTCTTTAATTAGATTATAAGCGCTTAAATTTTTTAAAACAAGTTTATTTCTATATTGCAATTATTTTAATGAACTATAAAGAGAGACATCTTGCTGATAATGGAAAATTATTTTAGGTCTATCAATGATACAGACAACAAGAGGTGTTGGAACCAGATACACACAAGGTAACGATGTATAAAAATGTAAGTTTAAAAAAACATTATTACAATTGAATGTAGTAAATGCTTTATATAATTGTATTATAGAAAGCGCTTACTTACAAAAGAGAGGGATTATAATGAAAACTTACGCACTTTCAGTCTTGAAATTATTCTTTAGTTATTTTATTAGAAAGGATGATGATCTATGAAAAACAAGTTACTATTATTAATCATAATGTTCAGCATTTGTTTTCAAGGCTGTACATCAAAGAAAGTAGATCATAAGATTTATCTAGAAGATACATCTATCTTTACTACAAGCAATGATGGGAATTCTTCTTTCTATTATCGTTTTTATACTCATGACAAGAGTGATTCTTATACCACTTCCGCAAAGACAACTAATCCAGATATTACTGCTGATGTATCATTAAGTGGTGATGAAGATAATGTCCACCAGCTGGAAGTCAATCTTCATAAATAAATCCTTTCGTT
>NZ_DBPF01000085.1:0-314 GCF_002299355.1 Catenibacterium sp. UBA627 | reverse complement strand
GAAACCCACTGCCTTTAGGCGGTGGGAGGAGCCTCAAGTATTAGCTATATCGAGAATCTCTTGTTTAACATCATCAGCGATAGAGCCTTTTAGTAGTTGCTTATGGTATTAGGTTACAAGGCCTATATGTACTTTAAGGCTGTATATTCGTCTCTTACGACGATTATATCTATTATCCATAGTTTACCTCAAAATATTGATTACCATTATACATATTATATAATATATGGTGAAATATCTATGAAAGGAGTGCATCTATGGAACAGATGACTATTACAGCTAAAATTCAAATAATCGCAGCTGAAACAGATAAG
>NZ_DBPF01000130.1:0-6222 GCF_002299355.1 Catenibacterium sp. UBA627 | reverse complement strand
CAGCATATCTTTTCATCCTAAATTTAATTAGGAGTCGGAGCCTCTTGGGAACATTATATTCTATCTCTAGGTTCAGTTCCTATGCGTTGCGTGTGACTATAATATTATTTATAGCCTTCCACTCTGATTAGCGTTTCAGCCTTCCAGTTTTCTTCTCCGATAAAATAACATACATTACTGTATGTCTAGGCATTGTTTATATATTTCATACTTTCTATCTAAGCATATATGCGAGTCATCGTACATATACTTTAAAAAATTAACTACATTATCTTTGCCACTAAAGAACATATCGTAGTTTTCTTCTTTAGACGTGATAATACCGCATCTAATATCGACATTATTGAGATATTCTTTTAGTTGATTAACAAAGTCGTGTGAGCCACAGGTAATCTTAGCTCTTGGATACCTAAGATGTTTTCTTTCAGAGTGTTGGTATATACCACAGCTACCATCTCCATCGAAATACCCTCTAATAAAGTGTCTCATTAATTCATCTGGCACAATTCCAAATGGCATTGTTATAATTTTAGACTTTCTTTGTATGCATCCGCAATTTACAAGGTTAAGAAACAGCTGCTTTGAATAGTATGCAAGTTTACACCCTTTGCAAATATTGTCAGACGTAGGGGATTTATGATAAAATATATCAATGTGCATATTTCCATTCATATATTTATTAAGTTTCTTCAAATGCCCAATATCTTTATATTGTAACTCAACCCCATACCACCAACTGTGCTCTGTATGACAAACATATCCGTCAGCATACAAAAAACCAAGCCAATAAGCATCTTCCTCTGTAAGAATCTTTGCAAATTTATTCCTATCATAAGAATAAATTGGTTCATTCTTTAAGCCAAGCCTTGATTTTTTAACATGAACAGCTTTTGGACTTCTATTAAGAAATTCTGCGATTTCATTCGTAGTCATATCTCGATAATGTTCTTTTATAAATGATATTTCTTCTTCTGACCATTTATTGTTTTTACACCCAGTTTTGCTTAAACCGAGTTTTCTCGCCATAGAAAAGACACAACTATAGGTCTTTCCAAGAGCTTTCGCTATCTCTTCGATAGTCATATTTTGATAATTAGATTTTAAAAATTTAATTTCTTTTTCTGTATAAGTATCTATACCCATTACACTTTCCTCCTATAACAATAAGATTTAATCATATAATAAGTCTGAAATATATAAACTAAATTTTACCCAATGCGTTTTCACTGTAGGTTGCTGTAAAAATTACAGAACCATTTTTGAACGGAATCTGACATTCATTAACGCCAATCTTAATCTCATCAACTTTGATTTCCTGTTCTAAGTTCTTACTCATTCGCATATATTCATAAATCTTCTTAACGAATTGTTTACTCTGCGATTTAACAGGACAAACAACAAGGATTTTGAGACCGGGATAAAGAATAGCCATTTGACAACAGAAATCTAGGGTGAGAGAGGATTTCAATTTATTATCTTAAAAGTTTTTTATCTTTTAAATCTTATAATCACTTATAAGTTTAGCATATATTATCAACTATATAAGTTGTCGGGTACTCTTGGGAATATTATATTTATTCAATTCCTATGCGTTACAACGTCAATCAACCTTTCGCAATTTAATTGATTGTCTCGGTATTTTCTTAATGTAAGACCTTTACCGATTTTACCCGATTCTATCTAACTGTCTCCAATTAGTAGGCCATGTCTAAATAATTAAATGTATCAATAAACTTCCGATGTTTTCTTCCTAAATAAACAGTTGCATCGTCATAAAGATAGTGATAGAAATTTATCATAGTCTGTCTTGCGCCAAATTCAAATGTAAAAACATTTCCATGACCTTTTCTAATATTCCCGATGCTCATATTATTATTTTCAAGAATATTTTTTAATACTGTTAGAAAATCAACAATTCCTTGAAATACACCTCTAAAGTTCTTTTGAAGTGTTGGTTTATTTCTTCCCTTCTTGAGTTGCATTCTTTCAGAATACCACACACTTCCATCTCCATCAAAATATCCTCTAACAAAATGGCGAACCATATTATTCGGAATTGTATTTGGAAATTTTAGAGTTAAGCTCTTCTTAGGAGTACAACCGTGATAGATTAAATCATTACACATTTTAGAAGAGCCAGCGGTTATTTTACAATACTCTAATTTCTCATCATGTATTGATGTTCTAGAACTATACTTAATTTGTTTATTTAGTTCAATATCTTTCATGAAATTCTCTACTATTTCAATGTCACACAAAGACACATTTATCTGGATTGTTCTCAGTTTTCTAGTTCCATCTGATAAAATTTCATCCAGAATACAACCATCAGCCATTAAAAAATCCAAGCCAATACGCTTTATGTTCACAATCAATGGTTTCAAAGTAATTTTCATTAAAAGAATCTTTATACATTAAATACTCCTTTAATACATTTAATTATATCGACTAGCAATTCCTCTACTCCCTATAAATATATAGTTTGCAGTATTATTCATTTCCCAAATTAGAACTTTTTGAAAATCATACAACGGCAAACCTAGATATTCAGTAATAAATCTTTGAGGGTTCGCTCTCCAATACCCAACCCATGCTTCAAAATTTTCATTGTATTGCTCTTGAAGTGTGGCGCGTTTTTTCTTTAGTCTTCGGATTGTGATTTTGTCTGACTCTGACATTCTTCATCACTCTCCGTTCCAAGAAGTTGAGCTTTGCCCTTTTCAATTATATCAATACTCCAAGGTTCAAACTCCTTTTCAAATTTTTCAACATATTTATTATTTTTACCCAAAGCCCTTGCAGTACAACCAGCAAACGCATCAAATAACAAATTAACATTATCTACATCTGCTAATTCAGGGTCGGCTTTCTTAACAGGTCTAAATGTTTCAATGTCTTCAATACGTTGACCAACGCACTTAGAATTTTGCACGGCTCTATTTTGTTTTTCAAGTAAGCCACCATTATTCATAAGTGAAGTTAGAGCGTTTAGTTTCTTTGTAACATCTTCACCATTTTCACGAGCTTTATTAATATCAAGAGTTTGATAACAAATCTGTCTAACAATAATATCAATATCTTTAGTGTCAATTTGACCTAGTTTAGATTCCCAATCCATATATTCATTTTGAAGATATGCTAGGTCATCATTATCGAATCTTCCCCAAACACTTTGTAAGTATGCCGTGCTAAATTCAATATCTTCGTAATTATCATCATCTCCAAGTTCACCAGCAACTTTCTTAGGACGCTTAATCTTTGTATAAACATCGTAGTTACTAAGACCTTCGATATTATTTTCGCCTTGAGAATCGTCAAAACTCGAACCCCAGCCATTTTTATCTGCGAATGCAAGATTCTTTAGATAAATTGGTAATAGGTTTTCTTCTCCATTTAACACAGAGTTTTCATTCTGAGATTCTTTCATAGCCGCCAAATATGCTTGATGAATGTACGGAATATCAATTTTTCTACAAGTAAAATAAATAGCGAGGTTTGTATTGCCATTGTATTTTACCAAGTATCCTTTATAAATAGACTTGACACAATCCTTACAATATGGTATCTTATTAAAGAACTTATGATATTCATCTTTCGTGGCATTGAAATTATTTTGAACTCCACAGCCACAACTAATGCAAATCAGTTTCTTTTTCGTCTCTTCTCCGATTTGTTTTCCCTTTTTAGCAATAGCCATGTAATCACCTCATTAATCCAAACGGATAATATTTATAGATTCATAGGGATTATCAGGAGTGACAATATACATAGTCTGGGAAGGGTGAGAAGTAATACGCAAAGACTTGGCATAATTATCTGTGCCGCAAAGAGAACCATTCATAAAAACCATAGTTCCATCAACTTCTTTAGACTCTACATGGTGTTTATGTGCAATAAACATTGCATCATAGAACTTATGGGTTAAAAGCGTCATATTCTGAACTATATCATGAATACTATCTTTATCTCCATGAGAGCCTAGATAATTCCAGTTATAAATACTAAATGTTAAAATATCATTATCAAATTCGTTCTTATTAATATGAATATTATGCACATAGCGCAAAGCGGCCTTTAGATACCAGTCAACAAGAAGAGAAAAATTTTCATTTTGCAAGCTATCATATTTATTAGCCATACAACGAGAATGATTATCAATAACAGAATAATATTCAATATTACAATGTTGAGAAAGCTCATTTAGAAACTCTGCCAAAGCATTAGAAACTTCCATCACCTGTTCAATAACATTCTTACGATTCTCAATCCGAATAGTATTATGAATATATCCAGAAATAGCATCGTTTAAATTAATAACATACAGAGTACCAATCTTTTCAGAATAAATCTTCTTAACAACTGCGTCAAAAAGTTTGGTCATGCGCTCATGGAAGATTTCAGGATTATATTTATTAAGATAATTATCAGTTACCATACCATAATGGAAATCAGACAAGCATAAAATAGCGCTCTTCTCGGTTGATGAAAAGTTACTTCTATTATCATTAAATTCCAAATGGTTTTTGATAACATAATCAGATATGTCCTGTTTGAGCATATCAAAACGAGCAATCTTATTAACATCACGGTTAAGTGCTACTCTATAATCACGCATTTTAACAGTTTCTAGTTTTACATCTAGTTCTTTATTCATTAACTCGTCCATTTGTTCAGACGGGTCTTTATTTTTTTGATAATCCATTCCGTCAATGAACGCCATATAATATTTACGATATGCACTTTCGTCTTTTCTAACGCCAGTAGCTTCGAACATAAGGTCACAAATCCTAGTCCAGCTAATACCGTAGATATCTTTATTCATAGCTAAACGCAAACCATATTCCTTATCGGTTTCGTCTTTATGTTTCAGTAGACTATCTTCCATGTTATCTCCTTTCACTCCAAATAATCCCTTTCAATTCAAATTCGATGACTATTGCCATCGTTACTATCCACAAGAATTTCTACTCATGGATAGTTGCCATAGCAATAAACATTTAAAATCAAAGATACTGTATAATACCATAGTATTATCCCAATACCTTCAACATTTATCGTCGCTGTTTAACGACATCTAGTCTCTATACCTAGCATCATAATTTAACGAGAAGTTTTTAGCTTAGTGTTGGCAATTTTCCAGACAATTTTGTCCTTCCAATCTGTCTCATTATCTTTATAGATGTTACTAATCATCTCGTCAACATCTGCAATATCACCGTTATCTTTTAGTTTCTGTGCCATAGACATTGCCATTGAAAAATCGTACTCATGGTGAGCAAGTTCTTGGTTCGCAAATTCTTTAAATTTAGAGAACGCAGAAGAATCTTCCATGTGAGCCATCATTTTTTGATAATGTTCTGCCATTTCAAGTTCTTCCATAGAATATTTGATTAATTTCTGAATAATAAATTTCGATTCATTTACTGTCATAATAATCACCTATTTGTTAAAAGTGATTTTATAATTTAATGAAATGTTCAAGATTTATTCTCAGGTGGAATAGTCGGTAGACTTAAAATTTTTTCACGAACAGATGGTATCATTCCATTACCGTGCAGAGCTGTGTAGCTCTCAAACATGTGTTGAAAACTTTCTAAGTCATTAACAGAAATCCAACCTTTGACCTCATAACAATTATGATATATCCTTAGCATCGCATCTCTAAGCATATCTCTGTCCGCTTGTGAATTTTGATTCCCTTGCTCTCTCAAGGCTTTAATATCATTAGACAAAGAAGTTATTTTGTCGTTTTGAGAAGCAATCATTTGGTATTGTTCTTCGTTCTGTTTCGCAATTTTTTCAATTGCTTCTTTAATTTCTTTCCTCTCTTGCTTACCCTCTTTTAGAGATTCATCCTTCTTATCATAATGCCTTTTAATAAAAAACAAAAGAAGTCCAGAAACACCAAAAGTAGAGCAAATGTTCATTGCTATTTGCAGTGTATCCACTAATACTCACTACCTTCTACAATATTTTAACCCCTTTTGTTCCTCATCGCTCGGTCAATTTTTATTTTTACAACGAGTCAGAACCGTCACTCGTTTATTTAGTCTGGATTATTTTACCGATAAGACAAGACTAATGCTTATCATCTTCTATTATTCTTTGTAATAAAGAAATAATAGTTTTTTCATTTTCATTTATTTCGTTTAATAGAGAAATAACCTTTTTATTTTCCGAGGTATTATCAAGATTTAACTTATAAGATTTACCAGAATAATT
>NZ_DBPF01000042.1:0-6347 GCF_002299355.1 Catenibacterium sp. UBA627 | reverse complement strand
GCCGCTTTCTGGAAGAAGTAGAATCCAATCACAAACATTACTGAAATCATTGCCACGCCATAGTTTATATGTCCTGTAAGCTGTGAAATGAGCCCTACAAGAGTTGTACCCATGAAGGATGCCCCCTTACCACAGATATCAAATAAACCAAAGTATTCACCTGATTTCTGAGGTGGAATAATTTTCGCAAAATAAGAACGAGATAGTGCCTGGATAGCTCCCTGGAACATACCTACAAAAATAGCTAAGATCCAGAATTCCCATTGTTTATCTAACTGAATCGCAAATAAGGCAATACCAGTATAGGCAATAATACATACTTTAATAAGTTTATCTGTAGGGTATTTTTTAGATAAATATCCAAAAATCAGCGCAAATGGGAAAGCAACAATCTGAGTCACTAATAAGGCAATTAATAATCCATTTGTATTAAGCCCAAGGGCACTGCCATAGGCAGTGGCCATTTCAATGATTGTATAAACACCATCGATATAGAAGAAGAAAGAAATCAAATAGAAGAATACTTTCTTATCTTCATTTAAAGTAGAAAGAGTATGTCCTAAACGTTTAAAACTATCACGAATAGGATGTTCTTGTTTCTCTACGAAATTTACCTGTTTATAGTTCTTTAAGAGTGGTAATGTCATGCCCAACCACCATAATGCATTGATTAAGAAGGCGATTGTCATAGCACCGTTAAATGGAATACCCATCTTTTCATAGAATAAGACAAACACTAAGCTGACTACAAAAGGTATACAGCTTCCAATATAACCCCATGCATATCCTTGAGATGAAACATAGTCCATACGCTTGTCATCTGTAATATCTAGAAGCATAGAATCATAGAAAATCAGACTTGCATTATAACCAATCTTCGCAATAACGAATACACCTAAGAATATAATCCAAGACTTAGGAACTGAAAAACAGGCTAAGCCCATTACACCTATAATCATACTAATAGTAAAGATTGGTTTCTTATACCCCTTTGTATCCACAATAGAACCAAGCACTGGTCCAATAATAGCAACAATAAGAGTTGTGAAAGAAGATGCATAACCCCAATAAGCTAAATAGTTGACTTCACTGATCTTTGCGAGAGACGCAAGGTAGTTAAAGTAAATCGGGATGATAGTAGCAACAAGTAGGACAAAGGCGCTATTACCGACATCATACAAGATCCAGTATTTTTCTAGTTTAGTTAGTTTATTCATAGTTTCTATTAAACCTTTCATTTAAGTAATCATCATCAAGATGGTCAACATACTCATTAATGAGTGATACGGCTAAAGGCACTGCTTCATCCTTCATTTCTATTAAATGATTGATATCATTGGCAGCATGTTCATCTTTTTCATAGTTAATAAGTAATCCTTTATATTCTTCATACATACCACCTAACTTCATTACACTTAAGACAAAGTTTCTCTTCAATTTAGTAGGAGCAACAAGCCATTTTAAGATAAATAGTAGATCATGTAATGCTTTATCTACTTCTTCAGCCTTTAGATCAAAGAATGGTGCAATGACCAACGCAATTGTGTAATCAGGATGAATATGTGTTGTTAAATTGGCAGTCAAAGGATCTCTTCCAACTCTTACAAGTAATTCTCTATCTAATTCAGATTCTAGTAAGCTGTGGGTCATAGATAATGTATTCTCTAATACACCTATTTCAGGATGTAAAGAACTATCCAGTGTAAAGTGAGTAATAAATCCAATTGCATAAGCGAGTGTTGCATCTGTTGCATCCTGTTTAATAAGCTCTTTTGCATGTTTAAAGAAAGAGTTGGCAGGAAGCTGATGCATTCCAAAGCCTAATGATTTAACTGGATTCTTTTTATAGACATCATAATAAAAAAGAATATCTGGACCATGAATCCCAATATGATACAAATCAATGTAGGGCATGATCCTTTTCTTGATGTTTTCATCAAGTTGATCTAAAACCTGTTCACCAAAAATATAATGTGTATAACCTGCTGGCATAAAAAGACCTCCTGAAATTTATTATAAGCAAGCATTTCTAAACATAAAGCAAAAAAAGATTACGTTTGTGTTAAGATTGTGTATCTTTATTATACATTAAACCCCTAATTTTGGAAAAAATTTCAAACATTTCAAAAAAATAAATATAGAATTTATGCAAATGACAATAACTGTTAGGAAATAGAGTATGTTAAAAATTTAATTTTATGCTATAATGTGTTATACAGACAAAATGAAAGGGGTTACTTTATGGAAAAGACACTCGAATATGCAGGAATTAAAAACTATACAGGAAAAGCACATTATAATTTATGTCCTGCTAAATTAGTAGAATATGCTTTAAAGCGTAAAGAAGGATTATTAACTGACCAGGGTGCATTAGTTGTAAAAACAGGAAAATATACTGGTCGTTCACCACATGATAAATTTATTGTAGATACACCAGAGGTACATGAACAGATTGCCTGGGGTGATGTCAATGTAGCCATGAGTGTAGAACACTACAATGCATTAAAAGAAAAAGTACTTGAATATATGAGTGACAAGGAATTATTCGTCTTTAAAGGCTTTGCAGGAGCTGATAAGAAATATCGTCGTAAATTCACTGTCATCAATGAACTTGCATGTCAGAACCTATTTATCCATCAATTATTGATTAGGCCTACAAAAGAAGAATTAGATAATTTTGGTTTGACAGATTATACAATTCTCGTTGCGCCAGGATTCCATTGCGTTTCTGAAGTAGATCATACTAACTCGGAAGCAGCTATTATTATTAACTTTACAGAACGTACAGTTATTATTGTAGGTTCACAATATTCAGGAGAAATCAAGAAATCAGTTTTCACAATCATGAACTATTGCATGCCTTTGCAGGAAAATATTCTCCCTATGCATTGCTCAGCTAATATGGATCCAGATACTGGAGAAACAGCTATCTTCTTTGGTTTATCTGGTACAGGTAAAACAACACTTTCTACAGACCCCAATAGAATGTTGATTGGGGATGATGAACATGGATGGAGTGAAGAAGGTATCTTCAACTTTGAAGGTGGATGTTATGCAAAGACAATTAACTTATCTCCTACAGGAGAACCTGATATCTATCGTGCTATCCGTTTTGGTTCAGAACTAGAAAACGTAGTTGTAGATGCAAAGACTAGACAGCCAGATTATGATGATGGTACTCTTACAGAGAATACACGTGTCGGTTATCCTATTGAATATATTCAAAATGCTCAGATTCCAGGAGTAGGTGGAGTACCTAAAGTCGTTATTTTCTTAACTGCAGATGCCTTTGGTGTATTACCACCAATCTCTAGACTTGATCATGATGCGGCTATGTATCAATTCGTTACTGGATTTACATCTAAAGTTGCAGGTACAGAAAGAGGCATCAGTGAACCACAGCCTACTTTCTCTACGTTATTTGGAGAACCATTCATGCCTTTAGATCCAGGTATCTATGCACAGTTACTTGGTTCACGTCTAGAAGCCTATGGTACTAAGGTTTATTTAGTGAACACTGGATGGAATGGTGGACCTTATGGTATTGGTTCACGTATGAAGCTATCATATACACGTGCTATGGTCACTGCAGCAGTCAATGGATCATTAGATAATGTCATCTATTATTATGATTCACGCTTTAATCTTCATGTCCCTCAATCATGTCCTGGAGTCCCAGAATATGTATTAAACCCTAAGGATACATGGGCTAATAAGGAAGCTTATGAAGATATGGCCAATGAACTTGCTATGATGTTTGAAGCAAACTTCAATACTAAGTATCCACATATGCCAGAAAATATTAGAAAAGCAGGACCACATCCTAAGAAATAAAAGCCACTTCATGTGGCTTTTTTGGAGGTTTTATGAGAGAAATAGGTAAGAGTAAAATAGAATATCCAGATACTTATATTGTGGTAGACATAGAAGCAACAGGGTTAAATCCTGAAACGGAAAGACTTATCGAAGTCGCAGCTATTAAGTATGTCAATCATCAAGAAGTGGCACGCTTTAGTGAACTCATTAACCCATTAAGAGATCAATTACCTGTAGACTTACTAGATAAGGATAAGACTATCTATATAAGTGATTTTATTGAGAATCTCACAGGCATTTCTAATCGTATGTTACATGATGCAAGAGGAGAAAAAGATGTCCTTAGAGAGTATATTAAGTTCATTGGGAATGATGTGATCATTGGTCATAATGTCCGCTTTGATATTCGTTTCATCTATGATGCACTTCTAAGAGATTATGGAGTCCTCTTTCAAAATGATTATATCGATACATTGAAGATTGCAAGAAAACTATTACATGAAGATTTGAAACGCTATAGACTCAAGGATCTTGCAGATCATTATCATATTGATTATTCTCATGCACATCGTGCAGTGAATGATTGTGAAATTACGCATGATGTATATGAAATGATGATGGAAGATATCTTTGATCACTTTGGGACAATAGAGAATTATCGTAAGAAAAGAAAGAATAAAAAATAATTAGTAGATGATTCAAATAGATTGATTGTGTGTATAATTATGATTTAATATCGATATGAAAGAGGTGATGAATATGATTATTAAACCATCAGCTATGTTAAGAAATGATTATTCTTCTATTTCTAAGTTGGCTAAAACGTCAAAAGAACCTATTTATATTACAAAAAACGGTGAAGGTGACGGAGTATTTATGAGTTTAGAGGCATTTGAAAGAAGAGAACAATTGTTAGATTTGCGCTTCAGTGTGTTAGAAGCTGAAGAAGAAAGATTAAGCGGAAAGCCTACAATGAGCATTTCAGAAGCAAGGGAGGCTCTTGCTAGAAGAAGATATGGAAAATTGTAAAATTGAGATTCTTCCTCGTGCCTGGGAGGATCTGACTTAAATAGAAGATTTCTATTATTTAGAATATGGTATTGAAAGTGCTCAAAAAGTGTCAGGCTCAATTTTAGAGTCTATTGAAACTCTAGAAGAATTTCCCAATATAGATGTATTTACACCAGATGAACGATTAAATCAATTGTGTTATAGAATGTTTGTCATTAATCAGAAATATGTTGCGATTATTAAATATCTGGATAAAAAAATATATATTTATCGAATTATTAACACAAAAAGGGATTACGACAAGTTATTTTTGTAACGTACTATCGATATATATATTTGATGAAGTATCAAAGAGTCATGGTAATATATATGACTCTTCTTTTGGATAAATATTCCAAAAACTACGCGAAAGCCCGCTCCTTTAGGTTTGGATTGATAATATACAATATAAATAACAGAATAATCAAAAAATAATTTTTAAGCGCCTATTAATAGGCGTTCTAGAAGATGAATCTAACGCATGGAGTTTCTAGCTGTTGTATAATCTTATTAGAAAGCTGATAGAGGTTATAAACAGATGCTAAACAAAGTGCTAATGCTTTAGAAATCTTCTCTTTAGCAGTTCACTTATAGGTATTCTAATAACATTAATGACTTTATTAAATCCTTCAAACACATGAAATAGCTTTATGTTATTTTGTGTGATTTTTGCGATTGTTACTAGTATTACCAGATCAAACGTGTAGATAAGACCACTCTCATATATTGTCGAATTGTTTGTTGAAATTAAGTCTAGCAGATCACAGAAAACAATATTAATAGAATAATATACATTTTGAAAGTGAAGTGAATATTATGGCGAACTTTGTTGTTGAATTTCCATTAAAGATAGAAAAATATCAAGAGGATATTTTGAATAAGCGTTTTGAAATTGGAAGACAGATTTATAATTCATTAGTCAACGTAACTCAGAAGCGTTATAAAGAAATGATCAAGACAAAGAAATATAGAGACCTTATGTCTTCTCTGACTGGCAATAAGAAGACAGATAAAGATATCTGGAAACAAATTAATGATATTCGCAAGCAGTATGATATGTCAGAGTATTCATTTTATAAGGATGTCAAGATGATGCAGAAGCATTTTAAAGATAATATTGATTCACTTACTGCTCAAAAGATTGCGACTGCATTATGGAAATCTTATGAAAAATTCCTCTATGGCAATGGTAAAAAAGTCTATTATAAGAAATATGGTACATTAGATAGTCTTGAAGGAAAATCAAATGGTTCTGGTATCCGTTTCAAAGATGATATGATATTCTGGAATGGTCTAGAAATTCCAGTTATTATTGATTACAGTAATTATTATGAATATCAAGCTATGCAATGCAAAATCTGTTATAACAGAATCGTTAGAAAATTTATAAGGAATAAGTATAAATACTATGTTCAGATTGTTTTCAAAGGAAATCCACCAGTAAAAGTAGATAATGAAACAGGTGAAATAAAGCATTGTAT
>NZ_DBPF01000106.1:29261-43488 GCF_002299355.1 Catenibacterium sp. UBA627 | reverse complement strand
GTATGTACCGAAGGCTATTTCGGGAATTTAAGACTATGGAGTGCACTAGAACTTGTGAGTAGATATGATTTTGGTCAATCCAAAGCATGCACGATGACATAGTAAGTAATGTTTGTGAGAACTTACATTATCTCGATGTGAGTATGTTTAATCACATTTTGAGTGGCAGCGTATAAAAATGTCAGATAAGAAAGAATTTAAAGCAGAGTCTAAAAGACTTCTCGATTTAATGATTAATTCTATTTATACTCATAAGGAAATCTTCTTGAGAGAATTGATTTCAAATGCAAGTGATGCAAGTGATAAACTTTACTATAAAGCATTACAAGAAAATATTACAAGTTTCTCAAGAGAAGATATGGCTATCAACCTCATTGTTGATAAAGAAAATAGAACCCTTACAATTGCTGATGAAGGTATCGGTATGACTAAGGAAGAACTAGAAGAACATTTAGGTACTATCGCAAATTCTGGTTCTTATGAGTTCAAGAATGCCTTAGAAAAAGGTGTAAGCGACGTTGATATCATTGGTCAGTTTGGTGTAGGTTTCTATAGTGCCTTCATGGTGGCTGATGAAGTAGAAGTTTATTCTAAGAAATATGGTGAAGATAAAGCTTATTTATGGAAGAGTGATACAAGTGATGGCTATACTGTTGAAGAAGTAGAAAAGGCAGAACATGGTACTACAATCATTCTCCACTTAAAGAAGGATACAGAGGAAGAAGATTATAGTAAGTATCTCGATCAGTATGAAATTGAAAGACTTGTTAAGAAATATTCAGACTACGTTCATTACCCAATCAAGATGGATGTAACTACTTCTAGAAAGAAGGAAGACAGTGATGAATATGAAGATGTTGTAGAAAACAAGACTTTAAACTCACAGGTTCCTTTATGGAAACGTCAGAAGAAAGATATCACAAAAGAAGAATATGATGAATTCTATAAGGCTAAATTCAATGATTTTGAAGCTCCTCAGAGAGTCATGCATAATGTTGTAGAAGGTGCTGTTTCTTATACATCATTACTATTTATCCCATCTAAAACACCTATGAATTACTATTCACAGGATTATAAGAAAGGCTTACAGCTTTATTCTCGTGGTGTCTTCATCATGGATCATGCAGAAGACCTAGTCCCTGAACATTTCAGATTTGTAAAGGGTCTTGTTGATTCACAGGATTTAAACTTAAATATCTCTCGTGAAATGTTACAGCACGATAGAAAGATGAAGGTTATTGCAAATAAGATTGAAAAACGTATCCAGACTGAACTTGAAAAGATGCTTAAGAATGACCGTGATGAATATATAACATTCTTTAAAAACTTCGGTATGCAGTTGAAGTTTGGTATTTATAACAGTTATGGCATGTTGAAAGATAAACTTCAGGATTTATTGATGTTCTATTCTTCTGATAAGAAAGAACTTATTACATTAAAGGAATATGTAGAAGCTATGCCTGAAGATCAGAAGGAAATCTATTATGCTTCTGGTGAAACAGTAGAAAAATGTGATTTATTACCACAAGTAGAAGCAGTTAAGTCTAAAGGCTATGATGTTCTTTATATGACTGATAATGTGGATGAATTCTGCTTACAGATGATGAGAGACTATGATTCTAAGACATTCAAGAATGTCACTCAAGGTGATTTAGACTTAGAAACAGAAGATGAAAAGAAAGAACTTGAACAGAAGACTGAAGATAACAAGCCGTTACTAGAAATCGTTAAGAAGGCTTTAGGTGATAAGGTACAAGATGTTAAATTATCTCATCGTTTAAAATCTCATCCAGTATGTCTAGCAAGTGGTGATGGCGTTTCATTTGAAATGGAAAAGGTATTAAACCAGATGCCAGATGCACAGGGTATCAAAGCAGGAAGAATTCTTGAAATTAACCCGGATCACGATTTATTTAAATCATTACAGTCTGTTTATGAAAAAGAACCTGTAAAGATTGATGAATATGCATCTATCCTATTTGATCAGGCTTTACTTATTGCTGGATTCTCTATTGATGATCCTGTAGATTTCTCTAATAAGATCACAAAGCTTATGATTGAGGCTTCTAAATAACAATTTGATTTGATATAATGAGAGCAGAAAAGAGGGATTTTTATGAAATTATTCTTATCTGCTCTTTGTTTATGTGCGAGTGGGTTATTAATATTTGTTTCTTATAAATTGATTTATGCTTATACAATGATTGACCAGTTTCATGATGCATCATTAAAATGGATTGAAGCACTAAAAGGGAAGGATGAAGATTTAGAAAACATCCAGATGATCTTGTCTCAATATGAAAAACCAATTGATTTTACTTATAAAGTTTTTCATAAAATACACTCTTTTATGAAATAAATCATCTAAAGTTTACGAATAACATAAATATATATAGAAAATATAGATTTTACATAAAAATATGAAAAATATCATTTTTCTTGTTGACAATTAAAATCGTCTGGTTATAATAAGACACATACAAAGAAAACTCAATGACAAAGAGAGTAGTTTAACTGGAAATTGCAGCGAGCTGGCGTAGGTGAGAGGTCAGCATGGAAAGTTGAATGAACCGCACTTTTGAGAGGATGGTCTGAATACATAGGGTCATCGGTGTTCCGCCTTAAGGATAAGAGAGGATTTAGGAATAAATCAAGAAGAGTGGTACCGCGTTAATTGACGTCTCTTGCGAAAGCAAGAGGCGTTTTTGTTTTCTTAATATTAAAAAAGGAAGGGCATATTTATGAAAAAATTATTAAGCGTAGTATTAGTTATGTTACTTGCTGTTGGAATGACTGGTTGTGGATCATCATCTAATGGTAAAACTGAATTATTAATTGGAGTATCTCCAGACTATCCACCATATGAATCTTATAACAATAAGAAAGAAGTAGTTGGATTTGACGTTGATATGACTAAAGAATTAGTTAAGATCATGAATAAGAATGGTGGAAACTATTCTTACAAATTTAAACCTTTAAGTTTTGATGCTATTTCATCTTCAATCACTTCTGATCAGGTTGATTTAGGTATTTCTGGTTTCACTTATCATAAAGAATGGAAAAACATTCTTTGGTCTCATGCATATAACACTTCTGAACAGATTGCTTTAGTAAAGGGTGATTCTCCTTTCTCAAAAGTATCTGATCTTGAAGGTAAGAAGGTTGGTGCTCAGTTAGGTGCTACTGGTGTAGATGCTGCTAAGAGCATTAAAGGTGCTACTGTTACAACTGTTAAAGATGCTAAGATCTTAGTTGAAACTTTAAAATCTGGTGGATTAGATGCTGTTGTTCTTGATGGTGCTGTTGCTGAAAACTATGCTAAGAATGCTGGTTTAAAGATGATTGATGAACCATTAATCAAAGAAGAAAACATGATCATCACTAAAAAGGGTAACGACAAGTTAATGAAAGACGTAAACAAAGCTGTTGATGAATTTGTTAAGTCTGACAAATACAATGAATTAAAAACTAAATGGGGTTGCTAATTTATTAAATATATAAGTGCAGACATGTTCTGTCTGCACTTAATTTTTTATTATTAAGGAGTTAATGCGAATGAAAACAATTATGGATATTCTTACGCTCTCTAATATTCAATTCATGATTTTCACTGGCGCAAAGTATTCTCTATTGCTTGCAATGGGGGCTTTGTTCTTTGGTGTTATTCTTGGAATTATTGGAGCGGCTTTAAAACTTTCTAAACATTTTGTATTAAGAGCAATCGGTAATGTTTATGTAGAAATCTTCCGTGGTACGCCGATGTTATTACAGATCATGTTCTTATATCTTGCAGTACCTACTGTTGTTCAGTCTATTACAGGACAAAGATTCCAGGCTGATCCATATGTATGTGGTTTAATTGCTATGAGCTTAAACAGTGGTGCTTATCAGGTAGAATTAATTAGATCCGGTATTTTAGGGGTTGATAAAGGTCAGTGGGAAGCATGTGAAACAATTGGGTTAAACTATGTTCAGACCATGCGTTATGTTATCTTACCACAGGCATTTAAACGTATTATTCCACCTCTAATTAGTGAATTTATTACATTAATTAAGGATTCATCACTTATTTTCACAATTGGTGCAGTAGAATTACTTGCCACTGCAAGTGTTATTGGTGCCAATACATTTAACTATCTTGTACCTTTAACTGCAACAGGTGCTATTTATTTAGTAATGACACTTTGTATTTCAGCTATTGCAAGATATGTAGAAGGGAGATTAGCTGTCAGTGACTAACGATATTATGATCCAGGTGGATCACATTACAAAAACATTTGGTAAATTAAAAGCTGTAGATGATGTTTCTCTTACATTAAAGAAGGGGGAAATTGTCTGCCTTATTGGACCTTCAGGTAGTGGTAAGAGTACAGTATTAAGATGTATTGACCATTTAGAAAAGCCTGAGGCAGGTTCTATCTATATCGATGGTGAACTTTTAAAAGAAGGAACACCTCAATATACTAAACTTAGAGGAAAGATGGGATTTGTATTCCAGCATTTCAACTTATTCCCTAATATGACTGTATTAGAAAATCTTACTTTAGCACCATTAAAGGTTATGGGTATGACTGAAGAAGAAGCTAATGCTGTAGCTATAAAGTACTTGCAGAAAGTAGGTCTTGAAGATAAGAAGGATACTTATCCTAATAAATTGTCTGGTGGTCAGAAACAGAGAGTGGCTATTGCAAGATCTCTTTGTCTAAATCCAGAAGTGATGTTATTTGATGAACCTACAAGTGCATTAGACCCAGAAATGGTTATTGAAGTCTTAGAAGTTATGCAGGATCTTGCTAAACAGGGTATGACTATGATGGTCGTTACTCATGAAATGGGATTTGCTAGAACTGTTGCAGATCGTGTTATATTCTTAGAAAACGGAAAAATCGTAGAAGAAAATGATTCAGAAACTTTCTTCTCTCATCCAGAAAGTGAAAGAGCGAAAGATTTCTTATCTAAGGTTATGCATTAATAAATAAAGGAGAAAGAAGACGTGTATTTAAAGGAATTTGATGTAGAAACATGGATGACGAACCATGAACAAAATTGTCAATACAATTTAGCCGATACATGTGTATCAGACATGTCCATTCATGAATTAGAATCTCTGATTCAAAAAGATCTTATGGGAGATCTTATGCATATGCGTATGGATTATGGACCTATTACAGGCTCTGATTCTTTAAAGGATGCGATTCTTTCTTTATATAAGACAGGAACAAGAGATAATATTGCAGTCGCTCATGGGGCGATTAATGCTAATGAACATGTAATGGATACTTTACTCAATAAAGGAGACCATGTCATTGCATTAACACCTTCCTATGAGCAGTTCTATTCTTATCCAGCATCTTTAGGGTGTGATTATGATTTAATAGAACTTGACGAAGACAATAACTGGGAACCTGTCATAGAAGATTTTAAGAAACTTATTAAGCCTGAAACAAAAATGTTTATATTAAATAGTCCAAATAATCCTACGGGTACTGTAATTAGACAATCTTTGATGGAAGAGTTAATTGAGCTTGCAGGAAGTCATTCTATCTATATTCTTGTGGATGAAATCTACCGTGGTATGAATAATACTCTATGTGATAGTATTTCTGATATGTATGAATTAGGTATTGCGACAGCCTCTTTATCTAAAGTCTACTCTTTTGCAGGTCTTAGATTAGGATGGATCAAGGGACCTAAAGAACTCATTGATGAAATCAATTTTAGAAGAGATTATACAATAATATCTACGGGTCCATGGAATGATTATTTGGCTACTGTCGTATTAGAAAATAAGGATTTAATACTTGATAGAAGCAGACATATCATTGCTGAAAACAAGAGAATATTAAAAGAATGGCTTGAAAAAGAAGACCTTGTTGAATGTGTCATACCAGAAGATGGTACTGTATGTTTCTTACATTATTTATTTGATATGCCCTCAAAAGAAGTATGTGAGAAATTACAGAATGACACAGGTGTATTCTTTGTGCCAGGTATGGCATTTAATAAGGAGTATCATTTACGTTTTGGTTTTACTTCAGATTCAAAAATAATCAAGGAAGGATTAGAAACATTTTCTTCCTGGATTCATTCGCATATTAAAGAAGCAGATTAATTGCTTCTTTTTTATTATATGCAAATGATTTGCATATTCATTGACATAGATATGAGAATCATTATAATACAATATGCAAATCATTTGCATCGGAGGTATTCAATGAAACAATATCGTACTAAATATAAAGATGTTATTATTGACTATATGAAACAGAATGAAGATCATCGTTTATGTGCTAAGGATATCTATCAAGCATTAGTTGATAAAGGATTAAATGTGAATCTTGTGACAGTTTATCGTAATTTAGATAAATTATCACAGCAGGGATTATTGCAGAAGCATACACTTTCAGATGAAGACAGTGTGTATTATCAATATGCCAGAGAAGAAAAGTGCAATCATCATCTTCATTTATTATGCAAGAAATGTGGGAAAATAACTCATTTAGAATGTGATTTGATGGATATCATTCGTACTCATTTACTAGAAGATCACGGCTTTGAGATTGATTGTAAGGATTCTACAATTGTAGGATTATGTAAAGATTGCAGGGAGACTACTCATGCTTAAAAGGATTGGTTTATTGATTCTCTCTTTATTATTGATGACAGGCTGTACAACGCCGACTAAAGGGCAATCTTTTAATATCGTTGTCACTAATTTTCCTTGTTATGATTTTGTTCGTGCAATTACTAAAAATGATCCAGATATCTCTATAAAGATGCTTATTAAACCAGGAATGGATTCTCATTCCTATGAACCAACACCACAGGATATGGTTGCTATTAAAGAGAGTGATTTATTCTTTTATGTAGGAGGAGAATCAGATGATTGGGTGGGTAGCCTGCTTGCAGATATGAATCCAAAAAGAATTGTAAAGATGCTTGATCTTGTTTCAAATCTTAAGCTTGAAGAACATGTTGAAGGGATGGAAGAAGAAAAACATGAAGAACATGATGAACATGAAGAAGAATATGATGAACATGTCTGGACAAGTCCTAAAAATACAATGGAGATTGTCGAAGGATTAAATAAAAGAATGTGTGCTTTGGACAAAAATCATGCTTCAAAGTTTAATAAGAATACTGAAAACTATATTGAACAGATTGCGTCTGTTGATTATTCGTTTAAACAAGTAGTTAAAAATGCGAAAAGAAAAGACATAGTTGTAGGAGATCGTTTTCCTTTGCTCTATTTTGCGAAAGAATATGGTCTTACATATAGTGCAGCATTTCCAGGATGTTCTGAACAGACCGAACCAAGTGCTGCAACAATTTCATACCTCATCGATAAGGTCAAGAAGGATCACAATCCTGCTATATTTAAAATTGAATTATCCAATGGACAGATAGCACGTACTATTTCTGAAGAAACAGGTACAAAAGTACTCACTATTCAAAGCATGCATAATGTGAGTGCAGAAGATTTTAATAATGGTGAAACATATGTTTCAATTATGCGTAAAAACGTAAAGGCAGTAAAGGAGGCACTTCAATGAAGACACTTATAAAAGTGGATCATTTACATCTAGGTTATGACAATCAAGAAGTGATTAATGATTTATCTTTTGATATACAACAAGGTGATTTTATTACAGTATTAGGACAAAATGGTGCAGGTAAAAGTACCCTTATTAAGGGACTGCTTGGTCTTATCAAACCTATGGCAGGACAGATCACATATTATATGAATGAAAGAGAAATAGGTTATATGCCTCAGGAAACTAAGGTAGATCGCCACTTTCCTGCCTCTGTATATGAAATAGTATTATCTGGAGCATTAAATAGAGTTGGTTATCGACCATTCTTTAACAACAAAGAGAAGAAACTGGCTGTAGAATGTTTAAAGACACTACATATAGAGAATTTAAAAAACAGTTCTTTTGGAGAATTATCAGGAGGACAAAGACAGAAGGTCCTACTTGCAAGAGCCCTCTGCGCAACAAGAGAATGCCTTGTTCTAGATGAACCTTCTAATAATTTAGACTATGATTCTAAAGAAGAGTTTTATGCTGTCTTAAAAGAACTTCATCAAAAAGGTCTCACTATTATTATGATTACTCATGATTTAGCCTCACATGAAGTCATTGGTAATAAAATTCTTCATCTAGATAAAGATAATTATAGAATGGAGGAAGTAAAATAATGAGTACATTACTCCATATGTTTAACTATACATTTATTATTCGTGCATTTATTGTCGGTTTACTCATTTCATTATGTGCAGCAATGCTCGGTGTAAATCTTGTATTAAGAAAGAATGCGATGATTAGTGATGGGTTATCCCATGTTTCTTTTGGTAGCTTTGCGATTGCAACAGTACTTGGCGTAGCACCACTTTATTTAGCTGTGCCAGTCGCAATTATTGCGGCAGTGGCTATTCTTAAACTCAACAACAATCATCATATTCATGGTGATGGTGCTATTGCAGTTTTATCATCTAGTTCACTTGCCATTGGAATCATGGCTATCTCACTCACAAGTGGTGTCAATACAGATATCAATAATTACTTATTTGGTAGTATCCTCTCACTCAATAATCAGGATATGATAATTAGTATTGTATTGTCTTTGGTTGTATTAATACTCTATGTCTTCTCTTATCACAAGATGTTTGCTTTGACTTTTGATGAAGATTTTGCGAAAAGTACAGGTATTAACGTAGAATTCTACAACATCATTATTGCGATACTTTGCTCATTGACAATTGTACTTGGTATGCGTATGATGGGCGCATTACTTATTTCAAGTTTGACAATCTTCCCCTGTCTTACATCCATGTATTTCTGCAAGGATTTCAAACATGTAGTAATTTCTTCTGCCATCCTTTCTTCTATTTGTTTTATTATTGGTTTATCTATTTCTTATCTCTATGCAGCTCCAACAGGTGCTTCTATTGTCATTGTGAATTTAGTTGTTTTATGTATTACACAGCTAATACATAATGTCAGTACAAAATAGTAATTAAGTCTTTTCATTATCTTATAATTCTTATATAATGTTTACTCGTGGGAGCGTAAGAATATGGAAATCGATTTATCAAAGCCGCTTCCTGATGAAGTTGTATTTATCCTTCGTTCTAAAGCTTATGAATTTCAGAGGGATGGCGTAGAAAAGATTGTTGCACAAGATATTGAAGATTATCTAAGAAATGTCACATGGAGAAATAAAGTATCTCTTTCTTTTTGTGATATGATTGATGATATTATGTCTTTGCAGTTCTCAACAATTTTTGAATATCTACAAGCTAAAGTCATTAAGGAAGCAGAAACTAAAAACTTAGCAGACTTTCAAAGTCTGATCATGAAATAACTCATTATTTCAAATAAAGGTGGCTTAACAGCCACTTTTTGATTAGAACACTTATTTTGACTTTTATGCCTATATTTATTAATATAGTAAGGTAGTTAATTTTAAAGAGGTTATTTATGAAATATAAAACAATACAATTAAGCCATACAGAAGAAATTATGCAAAAATATGGTGTCAATTCTTTAATGGCTAAAGTAATAGAAAGTAAAAAAATAGATCAAAAACAATTTGAAGCCTTTATGGATCCTCATCTTATATATCATGATTTCTCTTTGTTTGAAGAATCTGACGAAACACTCGAGCGTATTGAAGAGGCAATAGAGAATAAAGAAAAAATCTGCATTTATGGAGATTATGATTGTGATGGTATTCTTGCGACAGCTATTCTTGTACAGGCTTTTCATGAACGAGGTGTAGAAGTAGGCTATCATATTCCAAATCGCTTTACAGATGGTTATGGCCTTAATATAACTCGCGTAGAACAGATGGCAGAGAAGGGCTATTCTTTGATTATTACTGTAGATAATGGAATCAAGGCATTTGATGCAGTAGAAAAAGCAGGAGAACTTGGTATTGATGTGATTATAACTGATCATCATGCATTTGATGCTGAAGTACCTGTAGCTTATTCTATTATTCATACAAAGATGTCACCTCGTTATCCTTTTAAAGAAATATGTGGTGGCTTTATAGCTTATAAGCTTGCAGCAGCTCTTTTAAAACATCATGATCCCTATTTGTTTACTTTAGCAGCTATTACAACTCTATCTGATATGATGCCATTATTGGATGAAAATAGAAGCTTGGTAAAACGTGGCTTACAATTCATGAAACAATATAAATACCCTGCATTAGAACTGTTAAAAGGAAGTAGAGACTATGATGTGACAACCGTTGGTTTTACAATAGCACCTCGTATTAATGCCTTTGGCCGTTTACCTGAACTCGTAAATCCGGTATGCTTAGTAAAGTACTTTTTAAAAGGAACAAATCCTGCCTACTTAGAAAAGGTATCAAATTATGCATCTAAAGTGAATTCTAAGAGACAATCCATGACGACTTCCTTATATAAGGAAGCAGTGACTGATACTACCTCACCTTGCTTATTCTATGGATCAGAAGATATGCATGAAGGATTAGTGGGACTTGTAGCTGGTAAGTATGCCAGAGAATATGAACAGCCTGCATTTGTCATGCATTATGATTCTAAAAAAGAAATATATAAGGGGAGTGCGAGAGGAATTGATGGTTTTAACATCTATGATTTCTTTAAGCATCATGAAGATCTCTTTGTACAATATGGTGGTCATGCGATGGCAGGTGGTTTCACTATCACAAAGTCAAACTATCCTTTAGTCTATGATGCTCTTGTCAATGATTTACAGGACTGTCATTTTGAAGTGAGTGAATCAGTGATTCCTATTACTCTTGATGATACGACAATTCATAATGTAGAAACTTTAAGTTTACTCGCTCCTTATGGTGAAGAAAATAAAGAACCACTCTTTATTATGGAAGATGTTACGTGTAGTAGAGTAGACCGTTTGTCTGAAGGTAAACATTTGAAATTCCATTTAGGAGATGAACAGGTTTCTGCCCTTGCTTTTAATAAAGGGCAGAAGTATGAGGAAGTTGTACATAAAGAGTCTATGACTTTGGTGGGTACTTTATCTATCAATGTTTTTAGAGGAAATAAGTCAATTAACTTTATTGTAGAAGAAATCTTATAATTCATATAATCTGTAAGGATTTATTTTTGAATTTATACTGTATTCATCGTTTTGTGATGATATAATAATGTATTGTATAGGAGGATTCGTTATGGATTTTAAACAGCATATTGCATCTATTCCAGGATTTCCAAAAGAAGGAATTATCTTTAGAGATGTAACACCTTTATTAGAAGACAAGGATGCATTCAAAGCTTGTATTGATGATTTAGCAGCACATGCAAAGGATTTAGGTGCTGACATCGTTGTTGGACCTGAATCAAGAGGATTCATCTTTGGATGTCCAGTGGCTTTAGAATTAGGATGTGGTTTTGTACCAATCAGAAAGCCAGGAAAATTACCAAGAGAAACAGTAAGCAAGAAGTATGATCTAGAATATGGATCAAATGAAATCTTCATGCATAAAGACAGCATCAAGCCAGGTATGAAAGTTTTGATTGTCGATGATTTACTTGCTACTGGTGGAACTGTAGAAGCAGCTGCTGCACTTATTGAAGAAATGGGTGGAGAAGTTGTTGGTATGGAATTTGTTATTGAACTAGAAGAATTAAAAGCAACTGAAAAATTAAGTAAATACAATATTTATTCTCAGGTTAAATACTAATGGAAAACTCCTTTTTTGGAGTTTTTTATTTAAATGAATTTATATTTCTGATTAACACAAATAAATAGGAAATATCAGAATTAGTGAAGTGATATTTGTATCATTCCATTCTTAGTCTCTTTTTGTTGTGAGTGAACTATGTTATAATTGAGATAATATATGAGGGGGTGTTATTATGAAATATAAAGGCGCAGGGGACCCAATGAGTTACGACGACGTCCTTGCTCTTGTTAAGACATATATCACAAAAGAAGAAAGCTTGGCTCTGATCCAGAAAGCTTATGATTTTATCATGGTGAAGCACAAGGAACAGAAAAGAAAAAGTGGTGAACCCTATACAATTCATTTGATCTGGGTTGCTTATATTCTTGCAACATTACAGACTGGACCAATCACTATCGCTGCTGGATTACTTCATGATGTCATGGAAGATTGTGATGTACCTCGAGAAGAAATGATTGAAAAATTTGGTGAAGAAGTCACTACACTTGTAGAAGGTGTTACAAAGATTACTAAGATGCCTTATATGGAAGAAAGTGATTTCCATGCTGAAAATCATCGTAAAATCTATATTGCGATGGCTAAGGATATTCGTGTTATCTTGATTAAATTAGCTGATAGACTTCATAATATGCGTACGCTTCAATATATGAGCCCTGAAAAGCAGCAGCGTATTTCTAGAGAAACATTAGAAGTCTATGCGCCAATAGCGCATCGTTTAGGTATTAATGATATTCGAGTAGAATTAGAAGATTTATGTTTATTTTATCTTGATCCAAAAGCCTATAAAGAAATTGCTGCGCTCCTTGATAAGAAGAAGAGTGAAAGAAAAGATTCAGTTGATGCAATGATTAAGTCAGTGGAAAAGAATCTTGAAGGCACAAATATCAAATATCGTATTAAGGGTCGTGCAAAGCATATTTATTCTATCTATAAAAAGATGGTTTATAAGCATAAGCGTTTTGATGAAATCTATGATTTAAATGCTTTGCGTATTATTGTAGAAACTAAGAATGAATGTTATGAAGTATTAGGTATCATGCATGAAAAGTATCGTGCGATTCCTGGACGTTTTAAGGATTATATTGCCATGCCTAAGCCTAATATGTATCAGTCATTACATACATCTGTTATTGGTGAAAAGGGCTATGTATTTGAAATCCAGATTCGTACTGAAGAGATGGACGAACTCGCTGAAAGAGGGGTTGCATCTCATTGGCGTTATAAAGAAGGTAAGAAGTATAATGCGAAACAGGAACAGAAGGAAATTGGAGAAAAGCTTCAGTGGATGAGTGAGTTCATTACTGTAAGTGATGAAATGAAGGATAATGAGGCTAAAGATTTTTATAATACGTTACAGCGTGATATCTTTGAAGCCAATGTTTATGCTTTAACACCTGCAGGTCGTATTGTGGAATTACCGAATGGGTCTACACCGATTGACTTTGCTTATCGTGTTCATACAGAAGTTGGACATCATGCGGTTGGAGCAATTGTGAATGGTGTTATGGTTCCTTTTGATACCAAATTAAAAACAGGTGATATCGTAGAAATCAAGACCAATAAGAATTCTGGTCCAAGTGAAGGCTGGCTGAAGTTTGTAAGAACAGCGGGCGCTCGTAATAAGATTCGTCAATATATCACAAAACATGAAGAAGAAAATAAAAAACAGATTATTGAAGAAGGAAGAAGACTTCTTAGGGATGAAATCAGGGCAAGACAGCTTGATGAGAAGACTTATATGAGTCCAGATACTTATAGAACATATCTTGGCTCATTTGGTGCCAATACATTTGATGATGTACTTTTCGCATTAGGTAAGAAGCATGCGACTGCTTCTACACTTCTAGATAAGGTGGCTCCGCAAAAAAGAGGTTTCTTTGATAATTTGTCACAGATTCTTCGTCACAATAACAATATTCAGGAATTAAATAAGAAACATGAAAAGAGTATTGGTGTGGCAGTCACTGGTGTAGATGGATTAAAGATGCAGTTATCTAAATGTTGTAATCCTATTCCTGGTGATAAGATTGTTGGTTTCGTATCTAAAGGACAGGGAATCAAGATTCATCGCGCGGATTGCCCAAACGTCAAGAGTGTCGCAAAAGGACGTTTGATTGATGTTTATTGGGATTATCCTAATATTGAACAGAAGCGCTTTAATGTGGATCTGGAAGTCGTTGGACTAGACCGTCCTAATTTATTAAGTGATATTGTAACTTGCTTAAGTCAGGTGAAAGTGAATATTCTTAAGATCAATGCGAATATTATGGATTTAGATGCCCATATTCGTTTAACATTATCTGTAGAAAATGCAGAAATCTTACAGAATACAATTGATAACATGAATAAAGTACAAGGTGTTGCAGAAATTCGCCGTGTTATTCATTAGTGGCGAAAAACTCATAGGCTTACCTATGGGATGAAAACCAAATAATTTTTACAATTTACAATTGAGATTAATAAAATCAAAGTATTGAATAATGAATCAAAATAGTATAAACTAAACATCAGGGAGATTGATTAT